>NZ_JBEXUP010000072.1:0-44842 GCF_040614375.1 Nonomuraea sp. NPDC005983 | reverse complement strand
GGCATGCCCAACCCGCGCGGCACCGCCGGCGACTTCCTGGCCGAGGTGCGGATCATGGTGCCGGCCCGGCTCACCGAAGCGGAGCGGCGCCTGTTCGAGCAGCTCGCCGCCGTGTCGCGCGTCGATCCGAGGGGGCGTTCATGACGACGTACGCACTCGTACGGCCGGCGCGGCTGGACCTGAACTCCTACGCGCGGGCCACCGGGCTGCATCCGGAGGTCGTCCGCCGGCTGGTGGCGCTCGGCCTGCTCGAACCGGCCAGGGACGCCAGGGGGGAGCTGTGCTTCCCTCCGTCGCAGGTGGCGGCGGCCGCCCGGATCCTGAGGCTGCGCGAAAGCCTGCCGATCAGCTACGCCGGGATCGGCCTGGTGACCGACCTGCTCGACCGGATCGAGGAGTTGGAGGCCATCCTGCGGAACCTGTCACGACGAGAGTAAGGGGACTGGAGTGGACCCGAACCGGATGACGCAGAAATCGCAGGAGGCCCTGCACGACGCCCAGACCAAGGCCCTGCGCCACGGGCACACCGAGGTCGACGGCGAGCACCTTCTGCTGGCCCTGCTCGAACAGTCGGAGGGGCTGGCACCCCGGCTGGTGGCGCAGGCGGGAGCCGACGGGAAACGCCTCCGCGCGGACCTGGAGGACGAGCTGTCGCGGCGTCCCAAGGTCAGCGGGCCGGGTGCCGGGCCCGGACAGGTCTTCATCACCCAGCGCCTGTCACGGCTGCTCGACGCCGCGGACCGGGAGGCGCGACGGCTCAAGGACGAGTACGTCTCGGTCGAGCACCTGCTGCTCGCCCTGATCGACCAGGGGACCGACACCGCCGCGGGACGGCTGCTGCACGGCGAGGGACTGACCAGGGACCGGTTCCTCCAGACGCTCACCTCCATCCGAGGCCACCAGCGGGTCACCTCGGCCATGCCCGAAGTGGCCTACGAGGCGCTGGAGAAGTACGGCCGCGACCTGGTCGCCGAGGCCCGCGCGGACAAACTGGACCCGGTGATCGGCCGCGACACGGAGATCCGCCGCGTGATCCAGATCCTTTCCCGCAAGACCAAGAACAACCCCGTGCTGATCGGCGACCCGGGCGTCGGCAAGACCGCCATCGTGGAAGGGCTCGCCCAGCGGATCACCCGCGGCGACGTCCCCGAGGGGCTGCGCGACAAGACCATCTTCAGCCTGGACATGGGCTCGCTCGTGGCGGGCGCCAAGTACCGCGGCGAGTTCGAGGAGCGCCTCAAGGCCGTGCTGAACGAGGTCAAGGCCGCGGAGGGGCGGATCCTGCTGTTCGTCGACGAGCTCCACACGGTCGTCGGAGCCGGGGCGACCGAGGGCGCCATGGACGCCGGAAACATGCTCAAGCCGATGCTCGCCCGCGGCGAGCTGCACATGATCGGCGCGACCACGGTCGAGGAGTACCGCCAGCACATCGAGAAGGACGCGGCTCTGGAGCGGAGGTTCCAGCCGGTCCTCATCGACGAGCCCTCCGTCGAGGACGCCGTGTCGATCCTGCGGGGGCTGCGCGAGCGGCTGGAGGTCTTCCACGGCGTGAAGATCCAGGACAGCGCCCTGGTCGCCGCCGTGAAACTGAGCCACCGCTACATCGCCGACCGGTTCCTGCCGGACAAGGCCATCGACCTGGTCGACGAGGCGTGCGCGATGATCCGCACCGAGATCGACTCCATGCCCGCCGAGCTGGACGAGCTGACCCGGCGCGTGATGCGGCTGGAGATCGAGGAGGCCGCGCTGGCCAAGGAGGAGGACCCCGCGAGCCAGGCCCGCCTCGGCGAGCTGCGCAGGGAGCTGGCCGACCTGCGGGCACAGGCCGACTCGATGCGGGCGCAGTGGGAGGCCGAGCGTGCGGCCCTGCGCAAGGTCCAGGCCCTGCGGCAGGAAATCGAGGCCGTGCGGCGGGAGGCGGAGCAGGCCGAACGCGACTACGACCTCAACCGGGCCGCCGAGCTCCGCCACGGCAAGCTGCCAGAACTTGACCGGCGGCTGCGTGCCGAGGAGGAGCGGCTGGGCACCCGGCAGAGCGGGCACCGGCTGCTGCGCGAGGTGGTCACCGAGGACGAGATCGCGTCCATCGTCTCGCGCTGGACCGGTATCCCCGTCGCCCGCCTGCAGGAAGCGGAGCGGGAGAAGCTGCTCCGGCTGGACGAGATCCTGCACGAGCGCGTCATCGGACAGGACGAGGCCGTGCGGCTCGTGGCCGACGCCGTGATCCGCGCCCGCTCCGGCGTCAAGGATCCCCGGCGCCCCATCGGGTCGTTCCTCTTCCTCGGACCGACCGGCGTGGGCAAGACCGAGCTCGCCAGGGCCCTCGCGGCCGCCCTGTTCGACACCGAGGACAACATGGTCCGCATCGACATGAGCGAGTACCAGGAACGCCACACGGTCAGCCGCCTGGTCGGCGCCCCTCCCGGCTACATCGGCTACGAGGAGGGCGGCCAGCTCACGGAGGCGGTGCGGCGCAAGCCGTACTCGGTGGTGCTGTTCGACGAGATCGAGAAGGCTCACGCGGACGTGTTCAACACGCTGCTGCAGGTCCTCGACGACGGGCGGCTGACCGACGCGCAGGGGCGCACCGTCGACTTCCGCAACACCGTGATCGTCATGACCTCGAACATCGGCTCGCAGTACCTGCTCGACGGTGTCACGGCCCACGGAGAGATCAAGCCGGAGGGACGCGCCCAGGTGATGGCGGAGCTGCGCCGGCACTTCAGGCCCGAGTTCCTCAACAGGGTCGACGACATCGTGCTGTTCAAGCCGCTGACCGAGGCCGAGATCGAGCAGATCGTCGACCTGATGTTCGCCGACATCAGGAAGCGGCTGGCCGACCGGCGGCTCACCCTGGAGGTCACCGAGGAGGCGCGCCAGCTCATCGCCACCGAGGGATACGACCCCATCTACGGGGCCCGGCCGCTGCGCCGTTTCATCGCCCGCGAGGTCGAGACGAGGATCGGGCGCGCCCTGCTCGCCGGCGACGTGCCGGAGGGCACGGTCATCACGGTCGACGCCAAGGAGGGCGAGCTGAACGTCACCTTCCACGAGCCCGGGAGCTGAGATGTCGTCATCAACGGTGAGCTGCCCGAACTGCGGGAAGAAGAACAGGGTCCCCGCCGCGTCCGGTGGCGTGCGGCTGGTCACCTGAAGGCCGGGTCGGCTCCGACCGCCAGTACGCCGGCGGGAGCGTTCACGCGTGCTCGCTGAGCTCGATCGCGGACGCAGGGCAGACACTGGCCGCCTCACGGACCGTCGCGTGCAGAGGCTCGGGCGGTTCCGCGTCGAGCAGGACCACGATCCCGTCCTCGTCGCGCTGGTCGAACACCTCCGGTGCGAGCAGCACGCACTGGCCGGCGCCGCAGCATTTGGCCTCGTCCACGCTGATTTTCATGATCGGTTCCTCTCTGCTTCAGATGGCCGCGCCGCGGCGATCCGTGGACGCGGTGCCGACGCCCGGTCACGGGTGGCGCGTGAAGGGGGCCAGCCACAGCGCGACGATCGCGTCGATCAGCCCGGTCGCGGCGTCGTGCCAGGTGGAGCGGGGGGTGGGAGTGCCTTCGGCGAGAGCGCGCTCGCGCTCGGCGCACATGTGCACGATCAGCTGACGCGCCATGTCGTCGCGCTCGGCGCGCACGTCGGCCGGGAGTTCGGGAAGGCAGCGGTTCAGCGCGTCGAGGATCTGCCGCAGGCTGGGCGAGGTGAGAGCCTCGTCGACCATGATGTCGCGGAGCGCGGGGTCGGTCATCACCTGGGCTCCGAACCGGGCGTACCAGGTGGGGCTGCCCAGGGCCGCCAGGTGCTCGGTGGTCGGGCGGACCAGGCAGGCCACCCAGTCGCGCACCTCGGCGGAGTCGCCGATCCCGGCCAGCATCCGCAGGCGTACCCCTTCGATCTGCTCGGCGTGCTTGCGCACGATCGCGCGCACCAGGTCCGCCTTCGTGCCGAAGTGGTAGCCGACCGCGGCGTTGTTGCCCTGCCCCGCGGCCTCGCTGACCTGACGGTTGGACACGGCGAACACCCCCTGCTCGGCGAAGAGCCGCTCCGCCGCCGTCAGGATCTGCTCGCGCGTGATGCTGACCCGCTCGGCGCGCACGGTCCTGGCGGCCATGGTCACCACCGCACCGGGACTTCGCGCAGCCCGCCGATGACGAGCCCCTCGACCCGGTGGAGGTCCTCCACCGCGACGGCGAGCTCCAGGGAGGGGAGCTTGCGCAGCAGCACCTCGAGCACGACCTGCAGCTCGGTGCGGGCCAGCGACTGACCCAGGCACGAGTGCGCCCCGGAGCCGAAGGCCAGATGAGGGTTCGGGCTGCGGCTCAGATCCATCTCGCCGGCGCCGTCGAAGGCGTCCTCGTCGCGGTTGGCGGCGGCCATGCTGCACACCACGGTCGTGCCGCGGGGGAGCAGGGTGCCGGCGATCTCGATCTCCTCGCCGATGTACCGCGGCATGCCGAACCCGGGGTTCGCGTCGAACCGCAGCGCCTCCTCCACCGCGGTGCGGACCAGCGACCGGTCCGCCAGGAGCTCCTCCCAGCGGCGCCGGTCGGCGAGCAGCATGCCCACCATCTTCCCGATCATGTTGGCCGTGGTCTCGTGCCCGGCGACCAGCAGACCCTGGCCGGTGGCCACCAGTGCCGCGTCGGGCAACCGCTCGCCGACGGAGTCGGTGGCCGTGATGAGCTCGCTGAGCAGGTCCTCGCCCGGTTCCTCCCGCTTGGCGGCGACGAGCGCGGTCATGTACTCGACGAACTCGGCCTGCGCCGCGTCGATCTCCGCCTGGCTGTAGCGCGTCAGGTTGAGCAGCGTGTCGGACCAGTGGGCGAACTTGTCCCGATGGGCGTCGGGGACCCCGAGCAGGTCGCAGATCACCCACACGGGCAGCGGGAAGCCGAGGCTCGCCTTGAGATCCGCCGGATGGCCGCTCTCCACCATGTCGTCGATGAGCTGCTCGGTCATCGCCTCGATCCCGGGCCGCAGCGCGGACATGCGCTTGGCCGTGAACCACCTGCTGACCATGCGCCGCCACCGCTGGTGCCCCTCGCCGGCCTGGGGGATCGCCGTCGAGAGCGAGGTGTTGAACACCCCGCCCGACTCGCTCGCCGAGATCCGGGCCGCGTCGCCCGCGTCCAGCTGCCGGGTGAACCGCGGGTCGGACAGCACCTGCTTGACATCCGCATAGCGGGTGAGCAGCGACGCCTCGTCGCCGCTGGGCAGCCGCACCCGCGCCACCGGACACTGCTGCCGCAGCCGCGCCCACTCGGCGGGCGGCTCCAGGGCGGCCTCGCTGGGAATCGGGTAGCTCAGCGTCTGCGCGTCGTCTTGGCTCACCAGGACCTCCTCCGAACCGGCTGTTGTGAGGTCAGTTAAGCCGGGGTGTCAACTTAAGTCAAGCGACTGATTTAATATTGCGCGCCGAGTCGCCCACGTCCGCAACCGCCAAGACGGAGGCTTCGCCATGCCTCATGTCCCCGCTGGATCCGCCGGCGCCGGCGCGGCCCCCGTCGCCCTCGGGTTCGCGGCCTTTCTGTCCCGCCGGGGCCAGGCTCCCGCCACGGCGGAACCGCACGCGGACATGACGACGCCCGCCAGGGCGCCCTCCGCCGGTTCGTGACCGGTCGGGCGGGGCCCGGGCGGGCGTCGCGGGTCAGCTGGCCCAGTCGAGCAGGGGACGGGTGTTGCTCGGGTGGCGCAGCTTGGAGAGCGACTCCTTCTCCAGCTGGCGGATGCGCTCCCGGGTCAGGCCGAGGTACTTGCCGATCTCGTCGAGCGTGTGCGGCTTGCCGTCCACCAGGCCGAACCGGAGAGCCATGATCTTCGACTCCCTCGGCGACAGGTTGTCGAGCACGCCGCGCAGCTGGTCGCCCAGCAGCTGGCGGTCGACGATCTCCGACGCCTCGGGGGAGTCGACGTCCTCGATGAGGTCGCCGATCGTGGTCTCGCCGTCCTCGCCGATCGTCGCGTTGAGCGAGATCGGCTGGCGGCTGGTGCGCAGCAGCTCCTCGATCTGGTCGGGCGTCTTGTCCAGCTCCACCGCCAGCTCCTCGGGCGTGGGCTCGCGTCCCAGGCGCTGGTGCATGTCACGCTCGACTCGCGACAGCTTGGACAGCAGCTCCAGCACGTGGACGGGAAGCCGGATCGTGCGGGCCGAGTCGGCGAAGCCGCGCTGGATGGCCTGCCTGATCCACCACATCGCGTAGGTGGAGAACTTGAAGCCCTTGGTGTAGTCGAACTTCTCGACCGCCCTGATCAGGCCGAGGTTGCCCTCCTGGACCACGTCCAGCAGGGACATGCCGCGGTCGGTGTACTTCTTGGCGACCGAGACGACCAGCCGCAGGTTGGCCTCCAGCATGTGGTCCTTGGCCTGCCTGCCGTCCTCGACGACGAGCTGCAGGTCCTCGCGGGCGGCGGGGGACAGGCCGGTGTCGGTCTCGATCTTGTACTCGGCGTACAGGCCGGCCTCGATCCGCCGGGCGAGCTCGACCTCCTGCGCCGCGGTGAGCAGCGTGCGGCGGCCGATGGACTTGAGGTAGGTGTGCACCGAGTCGCCCATGACGGACTGGTTGTCGTCCAGGTCGAGCGGCTCGTTGTCGAGCTCGGCCTCGTCGGAGTCCGCGGCGAGTTCGGCGAGCGCGGGCTCGTCCTCGCTCACGGCCTCGGGGCTCGTGGACCCGGGCTCGCCCGTTTTGGCGGTCGAGGCGGTCTTGCGGGTACTCTGGCGCTTGGTGGTGGTCTTCTTGGCGGCCGTTCTCTTCGCGGGCGTCGTCTTGCTCAGCACGGGCTCGTTCTCCGTGGCCAGGCTGACACCGGCCTCCGAGAGTTCACGCAGGATCGTCCGGCCGTCGGCGGGGCTGATGCCGGCGTCGGCGAACGCGTCACGCAGCTCCGCGAGAGAGAGGTGACCGAGGGTTCGCCCTCGTTCAAGCAGCTGGTCGAGGGTCGCGGGTGGGGTAGCCACGGCGGTTCGGGGCATGAGGACACCTCCTCCATGACGGAGTCGAATCGATCAGGCAGGTTGTGGTGGAGCGGCTACGGCCGCACGGCTCACCTGTACCAATAACGTCATTCGCCGCTATTTGTTCCCGGGGGCCGAAAAAGGGGCGGAAGGCCATAAAGGCGACCGCCCCCGGGGACGTTCTATTCCGCTATGTGGAATTCGCCGGGGTTCCCCTCGGGCATCGGCATGGGCTGGGCGTCCTGGAGGCGCTTGTCCGTCCAGTAGTCGAGGACCTTCTCCGGGTCGGGGTTGACCTCGTGCGACACCACGATCCCGTCGGTGCTGCCGGGCGTGGGGGTCTCCGACGGCTTCGCCTTCTCCACCACAGCCCTGGTCTCCTCGCCGACCCGTGCGAGCCTGCCCGACGTCGCCGCCGCCGCGACCGAGGCGCCGCCGACGAGGATCACGCCCACGACCGCCGCGGACGCCCACGTCTTGCGGGTCTGGTTCATGAAGGCTCCCTCCTTCTCTCCCTGATTCGACGCATTCGCGACCAATCAGGTTCCTGCTCGGAGCCGGGCCAGATCGGTCTTGCCGTTCGGCAGCAGCGGAAGCCGGGACTCCAGGCGTAGCTCGCGCGGTGCCGCGTGGGCGGGCAACCGGTCGCTGGAGTACGCGCGGAGCTGCTGCAGAGTCGGCGGCCTGGCCGGGTCGGCGGGCACCACGACGGCCACGACGACCTCGCCCCACTCGGGATCGGGCCTGCCCACCACCGCCACCTCGGAAACCTCGGGGTGCGCGCCGAGCACCGAGGCCACCGCCGCCGTCACCACCTTCTCGCCGCCGGTGTTGATGACGTCGTCGGCCCTGCCCAGCACGCGCAGCCGCCCTCCGGTCAGCTCGCCGAGGTCGGAGGTGACGAACCAGCCGCCGTCGCACGGCGGGTGGTCGCCGTGCCGGTAGCCGGAGAACAGCACGGGGCCCGCGATCCGGATCAGGCCGTCGTCGCCGATCTTCACGTCCACGCCGTCCAGGGGCCGGCCGTCGTACACGCAGCCGCCGCTCGTCTCGCTCATGCCGTACGTGGTGACCACCCGCGCGCCGAGCGCCTGTGCCTCGGCGAGCAGGCCGGGACGGGGAGCGGCCCCGCCGAGCACGATCGACCGGAAGACGGACAGGTCGGCGTTGAGCTCGACGAGCCGGTGCAGCTGGGTCGGCACCATCGAGACGTGGTGGTCGACCCCGGCGCGGAGCACGGCCTCGGGGTCGAAGCGTTCGTGGATGACCGGTTCGGTCTCGCACAGCAAGGAGCGGACCAGCACCTGCAGGCCGGACACGTGGGACGGCGGCAGGCAGCACAGCCAGCGGTCGCCCTTGCTCGCCTCCAGCCGCCGCAGCGAGGCCGCCGCCGACGTCCGCAGGGCCGTGGCCGACAGCATCACGCCCTTGGGCGCGCCCGTGCTGCCGCTGGTGGCGATCACGACGGCGACGTCCGCGGGCACGCCCGTGCCGCCGTCCTGGCGCACGCCCTCGACGTGTGTGGGACGCAGCGCCGCGAGCACCTGGCCGGAGTGGCCGGGGGAGAGCGGCAACACGGCGGGACCGTCGCCGGACAGCGCGTCACGGACGGCCGCGAAGAGCTCCGCCCCCGGCGGACGCACCACGGCGTCCAACGGGCGGTCCGGATGCGACTGGTTCCTCCACATGCTCGTAAGGTTAGTGGCGATAGATCGGACAGTGGCGCAGGGAGGGTCGTGACGCGTTCTCCTGTGGTCTTCCGGATCCCGATGCGAACGCGGTTCCGGGGGCAGACCGTCAGGGAAGGGGTGCTGCTGCACGGCCCGGCGGGATGGGGCGAGTTCTCCCCGTTCCCCGAGTACGGCCCGCGCGAGTGCGCGCGCTGGCTGGCCTGCGCGCGCGAGGCCGCCTTCGACGGCTGGCCCGAGCCCGTTCGCGACAGCGTGCCGGTCAACGCGACCGTCCCGGCCGTCGGCCCGGAGCAGGCCCACGAGCTGGTGCGGCGGTCCGGATGCGGCACCGCCAAGGTGAAGGTCGCCGAGCCGGGCCGGCCGTTCGCCGAAGATCTGGCCAGGGTGGAGGCCGTCCGCGACGCGCTGGGGCCGTCGGGCAGGCTGCGGGTCGACGCCAACGGCGCGTGGGACGTCGGCGAGGCCGTGCGCAGGCTCAGGCAGCTCGACCGGTTCGACCTGGAGTACGCCGAGCAGCCGTGCGCCACGCTCGACGAGTTGGCGGCCGTGCGGCGGGCGTGCGACGTCCCGATCGCCGCCGACGAGTCGATCAGGAGGGCCGAGGACCCGCTGAAGGTCAGGGCGGCCGAGGCGGCCGACATCGCGGTGGTCAAGGCGCAGCCGCTCGGCGGGGTGCGCGAGGCGCTGCGGGTGGTCGAGGCGTGCGGGCTGCCGGCCGTGGTGTCGAGCGCGGTGGAGACGTCCGTGGGGCTGGCGGCGGGGGTCGCGCTGGCCGCGGCGCTGCCGTCGTTGCCGTACGCGTGCGGGCTGGGCACGATGTCCCTGTTGTCGGGTGACGTGGTGGCGGACTCGCTGGTGCCGGTGGACGGCAGGCTGCCGGTGCGACGTCCCTCGGTCGATTTTCAGCATTTGTCAGAATTCGAGATCGAATCCCCCTTGTGGCTTCGCCGGATGCAGGAGGCGTCACTGTGAATCCCGCTACGGCGCTGGCCACGGTACTGGTCGACGAGCTGGTGCGCTGCGGGCTCACCGACGTGGTGATCTCGCCCGGCTCCCGCTCGGCCCCGCTGGCGCTGGCGGTGCACGCCGAGTCGCGGGTGCGGATGCACGTCCGCATCGACGAGCGCTCGGCGTCCTACCTGGCGGTGGGGCTGGCCAAGCGCTCCGAGCGGCCGGTCGCGCTGATCTGCTCGTCGGGCACGGCCACCGCCAACTTCCACCCGGCCGTCGTCGAGGCGAGCGAGTCGGGCGTGCCGCTGCTCGTCCTGACCGCCGACCGCCCGCCCGAGCTGCGCGGCACCGGCGCGAACCAGACGATCGACCAGATGGCCATCTACGGCTCGGCCGCGCGCTGGTTCGCCGAGGTGGGGGTGCCGGAGGACCGTCCCGGGCAGGTGGCGTACTGGCGTTCGCTGGCCTGCCGGGCCTACCAGCGGGCCGCGGGGCTCGACGGCCCCGGCCCGGTGCACCTCAACCTGGCCTTCAGGGAGCCGCTCATCCCCGACGGCGACACCTCGTGGTGCGAGTCGCTCGACGGCGACGCCAACGGGCCGTGGGTGCGCACCAGGGTCGCGCCGCCGCCCATCGCCCTGCACATCCCGCCGACCCGGCGAGGCGTGCTGGTGGTCGGCGACGGCGCGTCCAACGTCCGCCGGTACATCGCGGCGGCCGGGATGGCGGGCTGGCCCGTGCTGTCGGAGCCGAACGGCGGCGGCCGGTACGGCGACCACGCCATCTCGACCTACCACTATCTGCTGGGCACGCCCGAGTTCGCCGACGCCTACCGTCCCGACGTGGTGGTGACGCTGGGACGTCCAGGGCTGTCGCGTCCCCTGCTGTCGTGGCTCAGGCGGGCCGAGGAGCACATCGTGGTCTCCACCGACCTGGCGCGCTGGCCCGACCCGACCCGCTCGGCCACCCAGGTGGCGCAGGCCGTGGAGATCCCGGTGGCGTCCGGCGACGACAGCTGGCTGCACGCCTGGCGGCAGGCCGACCAGGCGGCCAGGGCCGCGCTGGACGCGGTGCTCGACGCGTCGGGCACCAGCGAGCCGCGGCTGGCCCGCGACCTGGTGGACGCGCTGCCCAACGGGGCGCTGCTGTTCTGCGGGTCCTCGATGCCGATCCGCGACCTGGACCAGGCGATGCGGCCCCGGCGGGGCATCCGGCTGCTGGCCAACCGGGGCGCGTCCGGCATCGACGGGCTGGTCTCGACCGCGATGGGGGCCGCCCTGGCGCACAACGGGCCGTCGTACGCGCTGCTCGGCGACCTGTCGTTCCTGCACGACCAGAACGGGCTCATCCTCGGGCCCCGCGAGCCCCGTCCGGACCTGTGCCTGGTGGTGGTCAACAACGACGGCGGCGGGATCTTCTCGCTCCTTCCGCAGGCCGGGCTGCGCGACCCGTTCGAGCGCGTGTTCGGCACCCCGCACGGCGTGGACCTCGGGTACGCGGTGGCGGCCACCGGCACCCCCTACGCGCTGGTCGAGGACCTGAGCGACCTGCCCAAGTCGATGCGCGGCGAGGGGCCGCGGGTGGTCGAGGTGCGCACGGACCGCGAGGCCAACGTGGCGGTGCACGCCAGGCTGCGCGACGCCGCCCACACGGCCATCAGGGCGTTCGCCGCCGAGGCCTGACCTCTCACAGCGCGGGCCGCCGGAGCGGGAAGGCGTGACGGCGGGCCGCGGCGACGATGACCAGCGCGGCGACGGCCAGGGGGAGCGTGGCCCAGGGCAGGGCGGTGGCCCCGGCGCTGTCCAGGACGAGGCCGCCGGTCAGCGACCCGGCGGCGATCCCGGCGTTGAAGACGGTGGTCTGCATGCGAACGGGGTGAGGTCTGGTGTCGCCGGACTCGGGACGGTCCGGTGGCATTCACCCGAAGCCGCTGGGCAGTCGGTAACCACCTGCCTGCGGCACGCATCGGCCGGGCGGCCAATGCTCGTGCGGACGATCCGCGAAGGGGTGAGGCGATGAACATCGATCTGTCCAACCGGCGGGCCCTGGTCTCCGGGTCCAGCCAGGGAATCGGCCTGGCCATCGCCACGGAGCTCGCGCGTTCCGGCGCCTCCGTCGTCGTGAACGGGCGCAGCGCGGACAAGACGCGGCTCGCGGTCGCCTCCATCGCCGACCAGCTACCGAACATGGACGCGACCGCCGTGACCGCCGTGACCGCCGACCTGGCGACCGCCGACGGTGCGGAGGCGCTCCACGACCTGGTGCCCGACCTGGACATCCTCGTCAACAACCTGGGCATCTTCGGGGTCAGGCCGGTGCTGGAGATCGACGACGACGAGTGGCGCCGCTACTTCGAGGTGAACGTCCTGTCGGCCGTCCGGCTGACCCGCATCTACCTGGCCGGCATGGTCGAACGAGGCTGGGGCAGGGTCCTCAACATCGCCAGCGACTCGGCGGTGGTCACCCCGGTCGAGATGGTGCACTACGGGGTGACGAAGACGGCGCTGCTGGCCACCACCCGCGGCTTCGCCAAGGCCGCCGCCGGAAGCGGCGTCACCGTCAACTCGGTCATCGTCGGCCCCACCCACACCCCGGGCGTCGAGACCTTCGTCGCCGATCTCGTCGGCGACGACCTGCCCTGGGACCAGGCCGAGCGGAAGTTCATGCGCGAGCATCGCCCGAACTCGCTCATCCGGCGGCTGATCGAGCCGGCCGAGATCGGCCACGTCGTCGTCTACCTCTGCTCCGAGTTCGCCTCGGTCACCACCGGTGCCGCGATCCGCGCCGACGGAGGGTATGTCGACTCGATCCTGCCGTGAGCGGCGGGTTCCGATCGCGCGTGCGCATCGATCGTCGCCGGTGTCACGCCCCGCCTCGATCACTCTCGGCGCTTGGTCGACTACTTTGTGTCATGGGCTGAAGAGATGTCAGTCCCCGACGAAAAGGATCTCTCGTGCGCACTTCATCGCTGCTCGCCGCCGCCGTCGTCCTGGGTTTCGCCGGTCTCGGGACGGCTCCCGCGTCGGCCGACAACCATCGGGACTCGGCATCGGCGTCCCGTCGGGATTCGGCGTCGGCCTCCCGTCAGGAGGCGTCCTCGGCGTCCCGTCGGGATTCGGCGTCGGCGTCCCGTCAGGAGGCGTCCTCGGCGTCCCGTCAGGAGTCGTCTTCGCCGTCCCGCCAGACACGCGCGTGGCATGAGACGCGCATCGCCCGCAACTCCCGCTCGGGCTCCCAGTACTTGGTCGAGGTGAACGGCGACCGCTTCACGAAGGTCAGGCGGTCGAAGGTCAAGGATCGCTTCCCGGATCGCGGCCGGTAGTCGCGCGCGGGCGGTGGACGCCGCCGTTGAGGGGCGGCGCCCAGGGTCGAGTGGCGCGGCTAAGGTAACCAGGTGCACATCGATGAGTGGCTGCAGACGATCCCGCCCGGGTGGCTCTGCGCGCTGGTGAGCCTGGTGATCGGGCTGGAGAGCCTCGGCATTCCGCTGCCGGGCGAGATCGTCCTGGTCAGCGCCGCCCTGCTGTCCGCCAGGGGGGTCGTGAGCCCCGTCTGGGTGGGGGTGTGCGCGTCCCTGGGGGCGATCGTGGGCGACTCCATCGGGTACACGATCGGCCGCAAGGGCGGCAGGCCGCTGTTCGAGCGGGTCGGGCGGCGCTTTCCCAAGCATTTCGGGCCCCGGCACGTTGCCAGGGCCGAGCACTACTTCGAGCGGTTCGGGGTCTGGGCGGTCTTCGTGGGCCGTTTCGTGGCGCTGCTGCGGATTCTCGCCGGGCCGCTCGCCGGGGCGCTGCGGATGCCGTACTGGCGCTTCCTGATCGCCAACGTGCTCGGCGGCATCGTCTGGGCCTGCGGCACCACCGCGGTGATCTTCTATCTCGGCATCGTCGCCGAGAAGTGGCTGAAGGGGTTCTCCTGGGTGGGCCTGGTGGTGGCGGTGCTGTTCGGCATCGGCACCACCTGGTACCTGAAGCGGCGTGCCGCCTCAGCGCTCGATGAGAGTGACCTCCAGTGAGTAGTGGGAGGCCCGGTAGACGTGTGAGCCGTGCTCGACGGCCCTGCCCTGGTCGTCGTACGTGGTACGGATCATGGTGAGGAGGGGCGCGCCGCGGCGTTCGTCCAGGAGCCTGGCCTCGGCCTGGGTGGCCGCGCGGGCGCCGATGCGCTGGTTGGCCACCCGCATCCGGACTCCCGACGCGCGCAGCAACTCGTACAGGCCGCGGGTCTCCAGGTCGGTGGCGGTCAGCGCGGCCAGGTTGAGCGGCAGCCAGTTGTGCAGGACGGCCAGCGGCTCCCCGGCGGCGAAGCGCAGGCGCTCCAGGTACAGGACGTCGCTGCCCGCCTCGACGCCGAGGATCGCGGCGATGTCCTCCTCGACGAGCCGCGGCTCCAGCGCCAGCACCTGGGTGGCCGGTTCCTGGCCCGACCGGCGCAGGTCGTCGTAGAGGCTGGTCAGCTCCACCGACCGCTTGACCTGGCCGTGCACCACCTGGGTGCCGACCCCGCGCTTGCGGACCAGCAGGCCCTTGTCGACCAGGTACTGGATGGCCTGGCGGATGGTGGGCCTCGACAGGCCGAGCTTGTCGGCGAGCAGGATCTCGTTGTCGAGCCTGGAGCCCGGGGGCAGGTCTCCTCGCCGGATCGCTTCGGCGATCTGCTCGGCCACCTGGAAGTAGAGGGGGACGGGGCTGGATCGGTCCAGGTCGATCGCCAGGTTCGCGGTCATGCCGATCAGGTTAACCGAGGTCAGAATGTCCTGACAAATAGCTCATGTTAGCCAGCAGGTCGTGACAGCCGTTCATCCGAAGGTGAGAATGTTCGGACATAGTACGAGACGCCGCTGAGGATCGTCGCCCACGCCCGTGGGGTACGCGCGGGAGTGGGCATGACGGTTTTGATGGCGTCGAAGGTGCGCGGACGTGATCCCTTCCCCGGGGTGCGGCGGCGCCCTCGCACCGATGAGCTCGCTGGAGGAGACATGGACGCGACGCAACTGCTCGAGACCGCCTGCGAGGCGGCCAGGGCGGCGGGCCCGCGACTGCGCAAGGCGTTCCGCTCCCGGCCGCAGGTGGCGACCAAGCGCGACTTCCACGACCCGGTCACCGAGCACGACAAGGCCGCCGAGGACACCATCCGGAACGTGATCAACATGCGCCGGCCCGGCAGTGTGATCGTCGGGGAGGAGGGCGGCGTCACCGGTGAGGGCGACCTGACGTGGTACGTCGACCCGATCGACGGCACCGCCAACTTCGCCGCCGGCCTGCCGTTCTTCTGCGTCTCCATCGCCGTCGCGGTACGCGGGGAACTGGTGGCGGGAGTGGTCTACGACCCGGTGCGCGACGACGAGTTCTCCGCCACGACCGCGGGCGCCTGGTGCAACGGCACCCCCATCCGCAGCGCCGGCGCCACCACCGACCGCGAGGCGATGCTGCTGTCCAGCTACCCCACCCCGCGCGACCTGGTCGAGGAGGGGGATGAGGCCCTGGCCCGGTACGGCCGGCTCCTGGACTCCTTCGCCGCCGTCCGCAGACTGGGCAGCGCCGCGCTCAAGCTCGCGCACGTCGCCGCCGGCTGGGCCGACGTCGCGTACGGCACCCGGGCCAACCCGTGGGACGTCGCGGCCGGCGCCCTCCTGGTGCGGCAGGCGGGCGGCGTCTATCTGGGCGACCCGCTCGTCCCCAGCGACTATCTGGCCCACGTCGGCGGCTTCGACCTGGAGAACTCGGCGATCGCGGAGTTGGCCCGGCGCTCCGCCGGATGACACCGGCCGCGATGCGCGCCCGGCCGCGACGGGCGTTCGCCGTGACGGGGGCGCGGTCTTGACGGGCGTTCGGCCGCTGGGCCCGCTCAGATGGACGTGACGAGGCCCGGCAGCTCCGCCAGCGAGGAGATCCTGGGGAATCCGGCGGGCGGCTGACCGATGCCGTGCCTGTCGAGCCAGACCGAGCGCATGCCGGCCGCCGCCGGGCCCAGGACGTCCTTGGCCAGGTCGTCGCCCACCAGCAGCACCTCCTCCGGCGGCAGGCCGAGCGCGGCGGCGGCGCGGGTGTAGCTGCCGGCCGACGGCTTGAAGTGGCCGTCCAGCACCTCGCCCGTCAGCACGGGCCCGACCTGGCCGTCGAGCCCGATCGCCCGCACCTTGGCCTCCTGCATGGCCTGGGAGCCGTTCGTCAGCACGCCCAGCCGGTACGCCGCGGACGCGGCCACCGCTCCCGCGGCGTCAGGGTAGGCGCTCCAGCCGTGACGGTAGCGCTCGGCGAAGTCGGCGAACGCCGAGTCCACGTCGGCGGGGACGGCGAGCTCCAGCTCCGCGCAGAACGCCCGGACCCGGCGGCGGCGCTGCTCCTGCCACGAGCACTCGCCCGCGTGCCAGGCCGCCAGGTGCGGCTCCTCCAGCGCCTCCCACAGCGCCCCCGCCTCGGCCAGGCGGGGATGGCCGGGGGAGCGGGCCGACACCCACGCGGTGATCCCGGCGTCCGCCGCCGAGCGGTGGTCCATCAAGGTGCCGTCCAGGTCGAACAGAATGCCGCGAATCACAACCACGCGCCTCCCGTGAAGCTCGCCGGACCACTCGCCGGACCATCGGACGTCGAACCGCGCCTCGCGGCCGGCCTCCCACCCAGCGAACCACACCTCGCGACGGGCCCGCGAACCGTGACGGGGCCTGCCGACCTGTCGAGGGGAGACCCGCGACCCGAGGGCCGCAGCACGACGCCTCGCGGCCGGTCCGGCGCCGGTCAGGGTCTTCTGCGGTACTCGCCGGCCTGCCGGACGTGGTCGATCATGACGCGCTCCGCGGTGTCGCCGTCGGCCTCGTCCAGCGCCTTCAGGATGCGCGCGTGCGCGTCGAGCTGCCTGCGGACCTGCTCCTCGTCCAGCCAGAGGGAGGCGAGGGGCGGCACGGGGAAGCTGTTGCGCACGGCCCTGGCGTGCTGGCCCAGGAAGGCGGGGCCGCCGATGTCGACGACCCGCAGGTGGAAGGCCTGGCTCTGGGCGCCGAGCCGGTCGAGCCTGCCCTGCTCGGCGTCCTCGACCATCGAGGCGTGCAGCTCGCGCAGCTGGTCCAGCTCGGCGGGGGTGGCGCGGGACGCGGCCAGGCGCGCGCCCAGGCCCTCGACGACGGCGCGCAGGCCGTAGAACTCCTCCAGCGCGTCGTCGCCCAGGTCGATCACGGTCGCGCCGTGGTGGGCCTCATAGCTGATCAGCCGGTCCTTCTCCAGCCTGCGCAGCGCCTCGCGCACCGGCGTGACGGACACGCCGAGCCGCTTGGCCACGGCCGCGGCCCGCAGCGCCGTGCCGCCGGGGATGCGCGCGCTGCGGATCTCGTCGAGCAGCACGGTGTAGACGTAGTCGGCCTTGCTCATCGGCGGACGCGGCTCGCTGATCGACATATCCCTCAGTGTCCCCGCAATCTGGGCAAAGGTTGACCTATGACTTATTTCTTATAAGTTACATACTCATGACGAGCCTCGCAGACCTGCGGGTCATCGACGCCGCGACCCTGTTCGCCGGGCCATCCGCCGCGATGATGCTCGGCGACTTCGGCGCCGACGTGATCAAAATCGAGCACCCCCGGCGTGGCGACCCCTCGCGCGGGCACGGCGCCTCGGTCGACGGCGTGGGACTGTGGTGGAAGACCCTGTCACGCAACAAGCGCGCCGCCGCGATCGACCTGTCCCGCGCCGAAGGGCAGCGGATCCTGCGCAGCCTGGCCGAGCGCTCGGACGTGCTGATCGAGAACTTCCGCCCCGGCACGCTGGAACGCTGGGACCTCGCGCCCGAGGACCTGCTGGAGCTCAACCCGCGCCTGATCGTGGCACGGATGACCGGCTTCGGGCAGTTCGGCCCGATGGCCAGCCGTCCGGGGTTCGGCACGCTGGCCGAGGCCATGAGCGGGTTCGCGTCGATGACCGGCCAGCCGGACGGCCCGCCCACGCTGCCGCCGCTCGCCCTGGCCGACGGCATCGCCGGGCTCGCCATGTCCTACGCGATCATGGTGGCACTGCACGACCGCGAGCGGACGGGACGCGGCCAGGTCATCGACATGGCCATCATCGAGCCGATCCTCGGCCTGCTCGGGCCGCAGATGACCGCCTACAAGGCCCTCGGCGTGGTCGCGCAGCGCACCGGCAACCGGTCGAGCAGCAACGCGCCGCGCAACACCTACCGCACCCGCGACGGCCGCTGGCTGGCCATCTCCACCAGCGCCCAGCCCATCGCCGAACGCGTCGTCACCCTGGTCGGCCGCCCCGACCTGGTCGAGCAGCCGTGGTTCGGCAGCGGCCGCGGCCGCGTCCAGCACGTGGACGAGCTGGACGAGGCCGTCGCCTCCTGGATCGCCGAGCGCGACGCCGACGAGGTCATCGCCCGCTTCGAGGAGGCGCAGGCCGCCGTCGCCCCCATCTACGACGTCACCGACATCGCCAAGGACCCGCAGTACGCGGCGCTGGACACCTTCATCGAGGTGCCCGACGAGGAACTGGGCGCGGTCACCATGCAGAACGTGATGTTCCGCCTGTCGGACACGCCGGGCGAGGTGCGCTGGCCGGGCCGCCGCCTCGGCCACGACACCGACGAGGTTCTCGGCGAGCTCGACTACGCGCCGGAGGAGATCGCCGGGCTGCGCGAGGACGGAGTGATCGCGTGACGATCCCCGTCACCTGGCTCTACGTCCCCGGCGACCGCCCTGAACGGTTCGCCAAGGCGGCCGCCTCCGGCGCGGACGTGGTCATCATCGACCTGGAGGACGCGGTCGTGCCCGCCCGCAAGGACGAGGCCAGGGCCAACGCCGTCGCCTACCTGCGCGGCCGGGACGCCACCGGCGAGGTGGAGGTGCACGTCCGGCTCAACGACCTGGCGACCCGGCGCGGCCTGGACGACCTCGCCGCGCTGGGCGGCGTGCCGGGGCTGGACGCGGTCCGGCTGCCCAAGGTCGAGTCGGCCGCGAGCCTGGACGTGCTGGAGGGCTTCCCCGTCCCGGCGTACGCGCTGCTGGAGTCGGCGGCGGGGATCGTCGCCGCGCCCGCCATCGCCGCGCACCCCCGCGTCGCCGGGCTGGCGCTGGGTGAGCAGGACCTCGCCGCCGAGCTGTCCATCACCGCCGGGAGCGCCATGGACCACCTCAGGCTCCAGGTCGTGCTCGCCGCCGCCGCCGCGGGCCTGCCGCCCGTGCCGATGTCCGTCTACCCCGACATCCGGGACGAGGACGGGCTGATCGCCTCCTGCGTGGCCGGTCGTGCGCTCGGACTCTTCGGCAGGACCGCGATCCATCCCCGCCAGCTTCCCGCCATCAGGCGGGCGTTCACCCCCACCGAAGAGGAGACGGCCAGAGCCGTCGAGATCGTCCAGGCGGCCGAGCGCGCGGAGCAGGCAGGGCTGGGCGCCATCGCCCTGCCCGACGGCCGCTTCGTGGACGCCCCGGTCGTCGCCAGGGCCCGCCGCACCGCGGCCCTCGCCGAGCGGCTCGCCTCGCGGGACTGATCCCGCGCATCCCGGGGGCTAGGGAGTCCAGCGGGCCTGGAGCTCCCTGTCCTCCGGAGGCGGGCCCGGCAGGGGGCGGTGGCCCTGCGGCACGCGCAGCGCGTCGAGCACCAGCGCGAGGTAGCGGTGACGCAGCTGCGTGGTGCGCTCCTCGTCGCCCAGCTTGATCGAGGCGAGCTGCTCGAACAGCAGCGCGATGTCGGCGACCGTGACGTCCGGCCGCAGCACGCCCGCCTCGACGGCCCGCGCGTGCGCCTGGACGGCCAGGTCCGAGGATCTGGCGGCGTCCCGGTACAGCTCCTCGGTGGGCTGGAACGTCCCCGCCAGCCTGATCGTGAGCGAGTTGGTGTCGGCGTCGACGATCCCGCGCATGTATCCGGCGAACGCCTCCCAGGGGTCTCCCTGGTCGTCCATGGCCTTCTCCGTGACCGCGATGTAGAGCTTGAGCCCGTCGCCGCAGAGCTTCTGCAACAGCGCTTCCTTGCTGGGGTAGCGCCTGTAGAGCGCGCTGATCCCGACGCCCGCGCGCTCGGCCACGGCCGCGATCGGCGCGCCGGGGTCGGCGGTGAAGACCGCCCGCGCCGCCGAGAGGATCAGCTCGTCGTTCCTCGCGGCCTGCGCCTTGCGGCCACTCAGGGGTGCAGTAGTCATGCCACCAGCATATGGGAACGAACGATTCCGTTCTACTGTTCGGCAAGATCTTCCCGTATTAGTCCGCATGTCTATACAAAGAGATGACGTTGAGGTAGAACCAGGGCGAGCCCGTCGGCCTTGGAGGTGCCCGATGAGACGTACCCCGATCGTGCTCGCCCTGCTGGGCGCGCTGACCTTGAGCGGCTGCTCCTCTTCAGGAAGCCCTGGCGCCCAGAGCGCGCCCGCGGCGGAGAACTCGCCGCCGGCCGCGGCCGGCGGCGGCACCTTCTCCGTGATCACCCACGGCGCGCCTGGCGACTCCTTCTGGGACGTGGTCAAGAACGGCGCCGAGGCGGCCGGCAAGAAGTACGGCGTCACGGTCACCTACCAGGGCGACGGCGACCCGGGCAAGCAGTCGCAGCTCATCGACCAGGCGGTGTCGCAGAAGGTCGACGGCATCGTGGTCTCCATGGCCAACCCGGACGCGCTGAAGGAGGCCATCGGCAAGGCCGTCGCCGCCAAGATCCCGGTGGTGACGATCAACTCGGGCGCCGACTCGTCCAAGGCGTTCGGCGCGATCACCCACGTCGGCCAGTCGGAGGACGTGGCGGGACGCGGCGCGGGCGAGCAGCTCAAGGCCGCGGGCGTCGGCAAGCTGCTGTGCGTCATCCACGAAGCCGGGAACGTCGGCCTCGACCAGCGGTGCAAGGGCGCCGAGCAGACGCTCGGCGGCACCGTGGAACGGCTGCAGGTGGACGTCAGCAACCTGGCCGACGTGACCTCCAAGGTCGCCGCCAAGCTCCAGTCCGACAAGCAGCTCAACGGCGTCCTCGCGCTCAACCCGGCCGTCGCGATCGCCGCCAGGGACGCGATCAAGGACGCGGGCTCCCAGGCCAAGCTGGCCACCTTCGACCTGTCGGGCGACGTCGTCTCGGCGATCAAGGACGGGGACGTCCTGTTCGCCGTGGACCAGCAGCAGTACCTGCAGGGCTGGCTGCCGATCACGTTCCTGTACCTGTACAAGAACAACCTCAACACCGTCGGCGGCGGCCTGCCCGTCAACACCGGCCCCGGCTTCGTCACCAAGGACAACGCCGACCAGGTGGCCAAGCTGGCCGAGGCGGGCACCCGATGACGAGGGCGCGACTCCGCCCGGGACGGCGGTCGTGACCGCCACCGCGGCCGACGAGCGGGTCGCCGGAGTCGGCCCGCTGCGGCGGCTGCTGATCAGGCCCGAACTGGGCGCCGTGGTCGGGCTGGTCGTGGTCTTCGCGTTCTTCGCGAGCCAGTCGGCGGTGTTCAGATCGCCTGACGGCATCGCCAACTGGCTGGACCCGGCCGCCACGCTCGGCATCATGGCGGTCGCGATCGCGCTGCTGATGATCGGCGGCGAGTTCGACCTGTCGGCGGGCGTGCTGACCGGCACGACCGGGCTGATCCTGGTCACTCTGGCCACCCGGTACGGGGTCAACGTGTGGCTCGCGATGCTGGCCGGCCTGGTCGTGGCCCTGGCCATCGGGTACGCCAACGGCCTGATCGTGACCAGGACGAAGCTGCCCAGTTTCATCGTCACCCTGGGCACGTTCCTCATGCTGCAGGGCGTCAACCTCGGCGTCACCAAGGCGCTGACCGGCACCGTCCAGGTCAGCGGGCTGCGCAGGGCGTCCGGGTTCGAGAGCGCCCGCGTGCTCTTCGCGGGGACGATCGAGATCGGCGGCACGTCGTTCCGGGTGGCGATCCTGTGGTGGATCCTGGTCACCGCCGTGGCCACCTGGGTGCTGATGCGCTCGCGGCCGGGCAACTGGATCTTCGCGGTCGGCGGCGACGAGCAGGCCGCCCGCGCCGTGGGCGTCCCCGCCGCCCGGACGAAGATCGCACTGTTCATGACGACGGCGTTCGCGGCCTGGCTGGTCGGCTCGATCCTGGCGCTGCGGTACACGTCCGTGCAGGCCAACATCGGCATCGGGCAGGAGTTCATCTACATCATCGCCGCCGTCATCGGCGGCTGCCTGCTCACCGGCGGATACGGCTCGGCGATCGGCGCCAGCATCGGCGCGGTGATCTTCGGCATGGCCGACAAGGGCATCGTCTTCCTGGGCTGGGACGCCGACTGGTTCAAGTTCTTCCTGGGCGCCATGCTGCTGCTCGCGACGCTGGCCAACCGCCTGGTCCGGCGGTACGCCGAGGAGGTGAAGCGTTGATCATCGAAACGCGCGGCATCGGCAAGACGTTCGGCTCGGTACTGGCCCTGCGGGACGTGTCGATGGGCGTCGAGCAGGGCAGCGTCACCTGCGTCCTGGGCGACAACGGCGCGGGCAAGTCGACCCTCATCAAGATCCTCTCGGGGGTCCACCAGCACGACGCCGGGTCCTTCCTGGTCAACGGCGCCGAGGTCCGCTTCGGCAGCCCCCGTGAGGCGCTCGACCGCGGCATCGCCACCGTCTACCAGGACCTGGCGATGATCCCGCTGATGTCGGTCTGGCGGAACTTCTTCCTCGGCTCCGAACCCCGCAAGGGCCTGGCCTTCGACGTGGCCACGGCCCGCCGGGTCGCCAGGGAGGAACTGCGGGCGATGGGCATCGACATCCGCGACGTCGACCAGCCGGTCGGCACGCTGTCAGGCGGCGAGCGGCAGTCGGTGGCGATCGCCAGAGCCGTCTACTTCGGCGCCCGCGTGCTCATCCTGGACGAGCCCACCTCGGCCCTGGGCGTCAAGCAGGCCGGGGTGGTGCTCCGCTACCTTGCCAGGGCCCGCGACCAGGGGCTCGGCGTGGTGTTCATCACCCACAACCCGCACCACGCCTACCCCGTCGGCGACCGGTTCGTGCTCCTCAACCGCGGGACGAGCCTCGGCGAGTACGCCAAGGCCGACATCACCAGGGAGCAGCTGACCAGCCTGATGGCAGGGGGAGCGGAGCTGGAGGAGCTGGCGCACGAGCTGGAAAGGGAGTGAGCGCCGCTCAACGGCGCGGGAGGGCGAGCGGCAGCACCACGTGGTCCACGATCCTCCTGGCCAGCTCGCCGTCCACCGGCTCGCCGCTGACCAGCGCGCGGAAGAACAGCGTCGCGGGGCCGAGCTGCCAGAGCAACTCGGTGTCCGCGGCTGTGGCCAGCTCGCCCCGGTCCCAGGCCCGCTGGAAGATCTCCAGGGTGGCCCGGCGGCGGGCCGCGAGGTAGTGCCTCTCCATCGCGGCGGCCAGCTCCGGGTGGTGCCGCGCCACGCCGACGAGCCTGGCGATGACGTCGCCGAGCCGGGCCAGCTCGCCCAGCAGCACGTCCATCAGCGCGAGCAGGTCCGTGCGCAGGCTGCCGGTGTCGGGCGGGTCGGGGGCGGGGGTGGCGGCGTTGGCGAACGCGGCCATCACCAGCTCGGCCTTGGACGGCCAGCGCCGGTAGACGGTCTGCCTGCCGACCCGGACCCGCGCCACGACCGCCTCGACGGTCAACCGGTCGTATCCGGTCTCGCGCAGCACGTCCAGCACCGTGTTGAGCAGCTCGGCCTCGCGCGCGGGCCCTCCTCGCAGGGGCGTCACGGACATGACTTCCAGAGTAGAGCTCACCCCTGCCGATCTGTCAGGGCCACAGTCATGTAGGTGCCGTCTTCGCCACCCGTGACGAGGAGCGTCCCCGCGCCTCGCGAAGGATCGGGCACGTCCGTGAGAACGCGCTCTGACCTGGCCTTATCCTGTGGGCTCAGGGCACGCCGCACAGCGCCGGGCAGGTGGGCAGGGCGGTGCGCACAACGGAGCGGAACGGGGGCGGCCATATCGTGCGGCAATACTTCGCGCCCCCCTCCGAGGAGCCCCCCATGACCGCCAGCGACGTCAGGACCCTGCCCATCGGGGCCGCCCGGCGGTCTACCTGTCGATCGGCTGGCCGATCGGCATGCTCGCCGCGATCGGCGCCTCGGTGACGCTGGGCGGCCTGGCCTGGCACGTGGTGGTCATCGCCAGCGCCGCGGCCGGCCTGTGGGCGTTCGCGATCAAGGCGTGGGTGCCCGAGTCGCCGTACTGGCTGGCCGCCCGCGGCCGTCAGGACGAGGCCAGCGCCGTCCTGCGCGACCTGGAGGACGCGCCCACCCGCCTGGCCCTGCACCTCGCCTGCCACGTGGTCAGCGAGTGATCATGCCCTGGGCCAGGTCTTCGGCGACGGCCCCGGCCGAGCGCAGGTCGGCGGGGCCGTAGCCGCCGCCTCCGCCCGACTCGCAGCGCAGCACGTCCCCCGCCTTGACCGGAAGGGCGTTGACCTTCAGCATCTCGCGCTCGTCCGCCGTGCCCGGGTTGAGGGTGACGCGCGGGGGCGCGCCCGCGTCGCCGCCCGCCAGGCCCCAGGCGGGGGTGAACGAGCGTTCGAACCACAGCGACAGCGAGGTGTCGCCGCAGAACTCGTACTCGCGCACGACGCCGTTGCCGCCCCTCCATCGGCCCGCGCCGCCGGTGTCCGGGCGGATCTCGTACCGGGTGACGCGCACGGGGAACAGCGTCTCCAGCACCTCGATCGGCATGTCCCGCAGCGAGCCGTTGACGTTGTTGATCAGGCAGGACTCGCCGTCGCCGCCGTCCCAGGCGCCCCACCCGCCGACGGTGGCCTCCTGGGAGACGTACAGCTTGCCGGTGCGCGGGTCGGTGCCGGTGAACTGGACGATGAGGGAGTCGCCGTAGGAGGCGGCGGCGGCCTTGTCCGGCAGGACGGGGGCCAGCGCCTTGACCACGAGGTCGATCAGCAGCCCGAGATGCGAGTAGTAGTACTGGCAGGCGGCCGGGGACCGGGCGGCGAGCATGGAGCCGGGCCGCGTCTCGACCGACAGCGGCCGGAAGGAGCCCCCGTTCAGCGGCACGTCCCCGGAGACGAGCAGCTTGTAGCCGACCCGGACGGCGGCGACCGCCTGGGCGGCGCCGCAGTTGACCGGGCCCGTCGCCTGGTCGGCGCAGTCGGTGAGGTCCACGTGCACGGACTCGCCCGAGACCGTGACGGTCACGTTGACCGGCAGCGGGGTGCCGAGGTCGATGCCGTCGTTGTCCAGGTGGCCGCCGGCCCGGTAGACGCCGTCGGGGATGGCGGCGATGGCGGCGCGCTCCATCCGCTCGGTCTGGGCGAAGATCTCGTCGCGGGCGGCCATGACGGTGTCCAGGCCCCAGCGGGAGACGATCTCGTGCAGCCGCCGCTGGCCTGTCATGGCGCAGCTCACCTGGGCGCGCATGTCGCCGAGGGTGGCGTGCGGGAAGCGGACATTGCGGGCGATCACCTCGTGCGCGTCACGGCAGGGCCGGCCGCCCGCGTAGACCTTGACCGGGCCGAGCCGCAGCCCCTCCTGGAAGATGGACGTGGAGTCCATGGACCCGCCCGGGTCCTTGGAGCCGACGTCCAGCCAGTGGGCACGGGAGGCGGCGAACCCGGCGAGCTGGCCGTCGACGAAGATGGGGCCGTAGACGGTGACGTCGTTGAGGTGGGTGCCGCCGATGTAGGAGTCGTTGAGCACCCACACGTCGCCTTCCTGCCACACCTCCCGCCCGTACATGCGCTCGGTCTCGCGGGTGCAGACCTCCAGGTTGCCGAGGAAGATCGGCAGCCCCGACGACTGGCCGAGGACGTTGTGGTCACGGTCGAGCAGGGCGACCGCGCAGTCCTTGGCCTCGTAGATGACGGGGGTGTAGGAGCTGCGGATGAGGGTGGTGTTCATGTCCTCCGCCGCCTGCAGGAGCGCGCAGCGGATGATCTCCGTGGTGACGGGGTCGATCACTGGGGGTTGTCCACCTTAATGATGAGGAATCCGTTGTCGTCGACGCCGGCGAGGCAGCCGGGAGGGATGACGGTGGTCGCGGTCTCCTCGACCACGATCGCCGGCCCGGAGAACTCGCCGTCCAGGGCGGTGCGGCGCAGCACGGGGGTGGTGTGCACCACGCCGTCGAAGATCACGTCCCGCACGGCGGACGCCTCGTGGCCGGGCGCCTCCAGGACGGTGCCGGCGGTGCGGGGGAAGCTGCCGAACCCGGTGCTGCGGAGCATGACGAACTCCACCGGGGCCTCGGGCGTGGCGTGCCCGTAACGGCTGGTGTGGGCCTCGGCGTAGCGGGCGGCGACCTCGGTGCGGAACTCGGGCTCGGCGGGCTCGTCGGCGTCGCGCAGCGCGATGGTCAGCGTGTAGTCCTGGCCCTCGTAGCGCATGTTCACGAAGTGCTCGACGCGGCGCCTGTCCTGCGGCACCCCCTGGCCGGTGAGCGCGTCCAGGGCCTCCTGCTCCAGGGTGGCGAGGCGGGCGGCCATGTCGGCGCCGTCGAGCGCGTCCTGGGGCCGGAAGTAGGGGTGGGTCAGGTCACGCCGGACCTCCGCCTCGAGCATGCCCCAGGCGGAGAACGCGCCGGGGTGGCGCGGGACGACGACCTCGGAGACGCCCAGTTCGCGGGCGATGAACACGGCGTGCATGGCGCCGGCGCCGCCGAAGGCGACCAGCGCGAAGTCGCGGGGCTCCACGCCGCGCTCGACGGTGAGGGTGCGGATGGCCTGCGCCATCTTGGCGTTGGCCACGTCGCAGATGCCCTCGGCGAGGGTGAGCGGGTCGAGGTCGAGCTCCTCGGCCAGGGTGGCGACGGCGGTGCCGGCGGCCTCGACGTCCAGGGTCATGAGGCCGCCGGCGAACCACGCCGGGTCCACGCGGCCCAGCACTACGTTGGCGTCGGTGACGGTGGCCTGGGTGCCGCCCCTGCCGTAGCAGGCCGGGCCAGGGACGGCGCCGGCGGATCGCGGGCCGACGCGCAGCGCGCCCGCCTCGGCGTAGGCGATGGAGCCGCCGCCCGCGCCGATGGTGTGCAGGTTGACGACGGGCATCAGGACGGGGAAGCCCTCGATGCGGGCCTCGGCGCTGACGTCGGGGCGGCCGTCGACGACGAGCGACACATCGAAGCTGGTGCCGCCCATGTCGACGCAGATCGCGTTGTCGCGGCCGAGCAGCCGGGACACGGCCACGCCGCCCATGGTGCCGCCGACCGGCCCGGAAAGGAGCGTCTGCAGGGGCCGCCGCATCGCGTACGAGGCGTTGACCAGGCCGCCGGACGACTGCATGACGTGCACGGGCACGGGCAGGCCGCGCTCGGCGAAGCGCTGCTCGATCCTGGCCAGGTAACGGCGCACGACCGGGCCCGTGTAGGCCTCCAGGACGGCGGAGGAGGTGCGCTCGTACTCGCGCCACTCGCGGGCCACCTCGTGCGAGAGCACCACCAGGACGTCGTCGCCGAGCTCCTCGCGCAGGATCTCGCCCGCCCGGACCTCGTGGGACGGGTCGGCGTAGGAGAACAGCAGGCAGACGGCCACCGCGTCGAAGCCCTCGTCGCGGGCCCGCCGGGCGGCCCGGCGCACGGCGTCTTCGTTTAGCGGGGTCAGCTCCCGGCCGTGCCAGTCGAGGCGGCCGGCGACCTCCATGACGTCCTGGCGGGGGATGAGCGGGACGGGCTTGCGGTAGCGCAGGTCGAACATGCGGTCGCGGTTGCCGCGGGCGATCTGGTACACGTCCCTGCCGCCCTCGCCGGCCAGCAGCAGCACCCGGGCGCCCGTGCGTTCGAGCAGCGCGTTGAGGCCCTGCGTGGTGCCGTGGACGAAGAAGGAGATGTCCGCCGGGTCCGCCACGACCCTGGCCAGGGCGGCGAAGACGCCTTCCGCGAGGTCTCCCGGCGTGGTGGGGGCCTTCGAGGCCACGACGGCGCCCGTTGCCTCGTCGTAGGAGACGACGTCGGTGAACGTACCGCCGATGTCCATGGCGACGCGATAAGTCATGCGTCGAACGGTATGTCGGCGAGGGCGCGGGCGCATGTGCAGGATGCACAGGCGGGCGGCCCGCGACAGTGCGTCGTGCTCTCTCCGGACGGGACGGCGCCCGATCCCGCTGTTTGATCTACATTGTAAAGGCGCTAGCCTGGAGCCGTGCCCGCGTCCTACCTGACCCTCGACACCGTCACCGAACACGAGACCGAGGCCCGCCGCTCCCGCTTCCTCTGCGCCGTCGCCCCGGCGGCCACGGTGCAGGAGGCGGCGACGTTCATCGCCGAGCGCCGCCGCCTGCACGCGGGCGCCACCCACAACTGCACCGCGTACGTCATCGGCACCGATGCTGAGCAGGCGCAGAAGGGCGACGACGACGGCGAGCCCGGCGGCACGGCGGGCACGCCGATGGTCCAGGCGCTGGTGGGGCGGGGCTTCAGCGACGTCGTGGCCGTGGTGACCCGGTACTTCGGTGGCATCCTGCTGGGCGCGGGCGGCCTGGTGCGCGCCTACGGCTCCGCGGTGACGGAGACGCTCGACCGGGCCCGGCCCGTCCGCATGGTGCCGGCGCGGCTCATGCGGGTCGCGGTGGCCCACGACCAGGCCGGGCGCGTGGAGAACGACCTCAGGGCGTCGCGCTACCCGGTCCAGGACGTGACCTACGGCTCTGACGTGGTGTTCGCCATGGCCGTGGGCGACGACGAGGTGGCCGGCTTCACCGACTGGGTGGCGACGCTGACCGCCGGCCGGGCCCGCGTCGAGGCCGGCAGGCAGATCCACGTCGTCGGCTGATCACCCTTCGAGCGCGTACTGCATGACACGGAACTTGGCCTGCGCCTCGGCGAGCTCGGAGGCCGGGTCGGAGTCGCCCATGATGCCGCCGCCCGCGAACAGCCGCGCCCGGCGCCCCTGGATGATCCCGGACCGCAGCGCGATGCCCCACTCGCCGTCGCCGTGCGCGTCGATCCAGCCGACCGGCCCGGCGTAACCTGCCCGGTCCATCCCCTCCAGCTCGCGGATGACGTTGATGGCGGTGCGGGTCGGGGTGCCGCCGACGGCGGCGGTCGGGTGCATCGCGGCGACCACGTCCAGGACGGACGCGCCGTCGGCCAGCCGGCCGTGGACGTGGCTGGCCAGGTGCTGGACGTTGGGCAGGACGAGCAGCTCCGGCTCGTCGGGCGTGGTGAGGGAGGAGCACAGCGGCGCGAGCGCCTGCCTGACGGAGGCGATGGCGCACTCGTGCTCGTGGCGGTCCTTGGTGGAGGCGAACAGCGCGGCGCCGCGGGAGAAGTCGTCGGCGGGGCCGGTGCCGCGCGGCGTGGTGCCTGCCAGCACGAGAGACTCGATCTCCTGGCCGGTGCGGCGGATGAGCAGCTCGGGCGTGGCCCCGACGAGCCCCGCGACGGAGAAGGTGTAGCAGTCCGGGTAGCGGTGCGCCAGGCGGGTGAGCAGGAGCCGCACGTCGATGGGGCGCTCGGCGACGGCGAGCAGGTCGCGGGCCAGGACGACCTTCTCCAGCTCGCCGTCGCGGATGCGCCGGGCGGCCTGCGCGACGACTCGCTCCCAGGCGGGCGCGCTGAGACTGCCGTCGCCGTAGCGGATGCGCCCGGGATCGGTGACGGGGGTGATGCTCTCCAGGTGGGTGTCGCCGATGGTGGTCAGCCACGCCTGCCCGCCGCGCCGGGCGAGCACGGCCTGGGGGACGACGAGGACGGAGCCGGGGGCGTCCTCGTCGAAGGTGAAGCTGCCGAAGGCGACGGGGCCCGAGCCGGGGGTGCGGACGGTATCGGTGATGTGGGCGTCGCCGAAGACGGAGCCGAGCCACTCGCGGGCCCACGCGAACCTGCCGGGCCCGGGCGGGACGGCCACCCGGGCGGCCTCACCCCAGCCGACCAGCCCCTCGCCGTG
The DNA here is from genome assembly GCF_040614375.1 of Nonomuraea sp. NPDC005983. Lineage (NCBI taxonomy): Bacteria > Bacillati > Actinomycetota > Actinomycetes > Streptosporangiales > Streptosporangiaceae > Nonomuraea > Nonomuraea sp. NPDC005983. The sequence goes on along the minus strand of NZ_JBEXUP010000072.1, from coordinate 15,469 downwards.
CCGGGTCCAGGCGTAGGGGGCGGTTCGTGGCAGGGATGCCAGCAGGTCACCGGGGTCGCCGATGGGGGTGGTACGAACCGGTAGCGGGCGGGTTGTTCCGAGCGCGACACTCACCCGAGACACTCTATGCCGGAACTGAACACGTTCGACTGGGGCCCCCGTGAATGGCGGGTAACCGCCATGGGGCGGCAATGGGCGGAGCTTTTGCTGAAATGGGTGGACGCTGCCCGGGAGGGCCTGTCAAGCGGTGATATGAAGTCGGTTCTGAGATGGCAGGGGTGGCCTGAAGGTCATGGTGGGCGGATGATCCACTCCCTACCTTGGCCCCATGATCCCTCGCCTGGCGCCCCTGTTCGCCGCTGCCGTCATCCTATCCGCCTCCGGTACGGCGGATGCCGTCACCGCCCAGCCAGTGCCCCAGGTGATGGCGGCGCTGGGCGACTCGGTGTCCGCCGGGTTCAACGCGTGCGGCTTCTACGTGTCGTGCACCTCCCGGTCCTGGGCGGCCGGTGACAACCAGCGGGTCAACAGCCACTACCTGCGGCTGCTGTCGCACGACACGTCGGTCAAGGGGCACAACCTCAACTTCGCGGTGCCGGGTTCGACCAGCGCGGACCTGCTGGGCCAGGTGAAGCGGGCGGTCGCGGCGAAGGCCGGCTACGTGACGATTCTCCTCGGGGCGCAGGACGCGTGCGTGCGCGCCGAGAAGGACATGACGCCGGTGGACGTGTACCGGCGGCGGTTCGACCAGGCGCTGGGCACGCTGCGCGCGGAGCTGCCGGACGTGCGGGTGTTCGTGGCCAGCATCCCGGACCTGCGGCGGCTCTGGCAGGTGGGCAAGGGCAACCCGCTGGCGCGGACGTTCTGGACGGCGGGCAGGATCTGCCAGACCATGCTGGCCAACCCGGCCTCGACGAAGCGGGCCGACGTGCAGCGGCGGGCCAGGGTGCGGCAGCGGGTGATGGACTACAACGAGGAGGCGGCGGCGTCGTGCGCGGCGCTGGGGGAGATGTGCCGCAGTGACGGGGGCGCGGTGTTCTCCTTCCCGTTCACCATGGACCACCTCAGCAAGTGGGACTACTTCCACCCGAACGCGCTCGGCCAGCAGATGCTGGCCGAGCAGACGTTCGCGCACGGCTTCGAGTGGCTCGACATGCGTTAGCGGCACTGGGCGAGCATGGTGGCCTTGTCGGCCCTGGTGACGGGGACGCCGTACTTGAGGGCGACCTGGGCGAAGCGGGTGACGTAGGCGCAGCGGACGGAGCGCTGGGGCGGCAGCCATCCGGCGGGGCCCGAGCCGTCCTTCGCCTCGTTGGCGTCGCCGTCCACGGGCAGCAGGTTGAGCGGGTCGTTGGCGAAGTCGAGGCGCTTGGACATCGGCCAGTGCCTGGCGCCCATCCGCCAGCCATAGGAGAGCGGGATGACGTGGTCGACCTGGACGGCGTCCGCGCGCGTCTTGCGCCAGTCGATCGTCCTGCCGGTGTAGGGGTCGGCCAGGCGCATGGAGACGACCTCGCAGCGCGACCCCGAGCGGTACCGGACGTCCTGGCCGTCGCGGGCGAGCAGGTCGTCTCGGGTGCGGCAGCCGTTGCGCGCGTAGGGGACCCCGGTGGCGGTGTCGGCCCAGTTGTCGCCGTACCGGGTGCGCTGGTAGCCGGTCTTGGGGCCCTGGCCCTTGACGGTGAGGCGGTTGACGAGGGCGCGCGCGGCGGCCCTGTCCTGGTCGGTGGTGATGGGGGCGAGCCCCGGGCGGGTGCCGGTGGCGTTGCCGAGGGGGCTGGCCGCGGTGGCGGGTGTGGACTTGCCGCTGCTGAAGAGGGATACGACGAGTACGGCTCCGGCCAGGATGGCGACGGCGTCCTTTGTGCTCAAGCATGCCTCCGCCGTGTTTCATGGGCACTTGGTGGGACAGTTCCCGCTCTGGTGTGGTTCGACACTGTGGTTGACACGACGGCTTGGGCAAGGTGGCGGGTTCGGTAGGGTGGCGTTCTGCGGCGGTGGGGCCCGCCGTCCTCCACGGTGAGGGAACCGCGCAGGTCGCCAACGGTCCCTGGTCCTTTCGGTTGTGGGGAGTCGTCACGTGCCGGAACGTCCTGTCGACCCTGATGTCGATCTCCATTTCGCCGATCAGCGTGCGGAGCTGCACTGGCCGGTCCTCGCGGTGATCTCCGCCGGCGGCGTGCTGGGAGCGCTGGCGCGCTTCACGGTGCAGGCGCTGCTGCCGGTGGCGCCCGCCGGGTTTCCGTGGCCGACGTTCCTGGTGAACGTGTCCGGATGCCTGCTGATCGGGGTGCTCATGGTGGTGATCACCGAGGTGCGCCGGGCGCACCGGCTGGTGCGCCCGTTCCTGGGAGTGGGCGTGCTGGGCGGGTTCACCACGTTCTCCACCTACGTGGTGGACATCCAGCGGGTCATCGGCCTGGGGGCGCCGGTCATCGGGCTGGTGTACCTGGTGGCGACCATGGCGGCGGCGCTCGTGGCGGTGGTCGCGGGGATGCGGCTGGCCCGTCTGGCGGCGGGCCGTCCGGTGCGGGCGGCCCGATGACCGCGCCGACGACCGTGCTGCTGGTGGCGCTGGGCGCGGCGCTGGGCGCGCCGCTGCGGTATCTGGCCGATCGGCTGGTGCAGGCCCGCCACGACACGGTGTTCCCGTGGGGGACTCTCACGGTGAACGTGTGGGGTTCGGCTCTGCTGGGCTTCCTGGCGGCGCTGCCCGCGGCCGATGGCTGGACGGCGCTGGCCGGCACGGGCTTCTGCGGGGCGCTGACCACGTACTCGACCTTGGGGTACGAGACGGTGCGGCTGGTGGAGGAGCGGGCGCGCTTCCACGCGGTGGCCAACGCGGCGGCCAGCGTCGTGGCGGGCCTGGGCGCCGCGTACGTCGGCGCCGCGCTGGCGCAGGCGCTGGTGTGAGTGCGTTCGGGGCGCTACGGAGTTACCGTGTAATCCTGTAAGCAAAGGAGTGCGCGTGATGGCGGATCCCCTCGACGCCTACTCGAGCGTCGTCTCGTCCGTGGCTGCCGAGCTGCTGCCGAAGGTGGCCAGCGTGCGGACGGATCGTGGCAGCGGTTCCGCGGTGGTGTTCACGGCCGACGGGTTCCTCCTGACGAACGCCCACGTGGTGGGGTCGGCGCGGTCGGGGACCGTCGCGTTCGCCGACGGGACGTCGGGCGAGTTCCTGGTAGTGGGCCGCGACCCGCTGTCGGACCTGGCGGTGATCCGATCGCTCGGGCCCGCGCCGCTGCCCGCCGAGCTGGGCGACAGCGACGAGCTGGTGGTCGGCCAGCTCGTGATCGCGGTGGGCAACCCTCTCGGGCTGGCCGGGTCGGTGACCGCCGGGGTCGTCTCCGGGCTCGGCAGGTCGCTGCCCGCGCGCAGCGGCTCCGCCGTCCGCCTGATCGAGGACGTCATCCAGACCGACGCCGCCCTCAGTCCCGGCAACTCGGGCGGCGCGCTGGCCGACGCGCACGCCCACGTGGTCGGGATCAACACCGCCGTGGCCGGCGTCGGGGTGGGGCTGGCCGTGCCGATCAACACCACGACCCGCTCCATCATCGGCGCGCTGATCAAGGACGGCCGGGTGCGGCGGGCGTTCCTGGGGCTGGTGACCTCGCCCGCGCCGCTGGCCGAGGCGCTGCGCCTGCGCACCGGGCAGGACAACGCGCTGCGGGTGGTGGAGGTGGTGCCCGCCTCGCCCGCCGACCGGGCGGGCCTGCGGGCGGGCGACCTGGTGCTGAGCGCGGGACGCACCCCTGTGGGCGACGCGCAGAGCCTGCAGCGGCTGATGTTCGCCGACGCGATCGGCCAGCCGCTGCCGATCACGGTCTACCGCAACGGCGCCCTGGTGGACGTCATTGCTGAGCCGGTGGAGCTGACGGGGTCGGAGGTTTGACGTAGGTGCCGTTGCGGCGGGCGAGCAGCTCGTCGAGCAGCGCGTCCCACTGGGCGCCGACGGCGTCCACGTCGTAGGTGCGGGCGGTCTCCAGGGCTCCGGCGGCCAGCTTGCGGCGCAGCTCCTCGTCCTCGATGACCCGCATGATGGACGCGGCGAGGTTGGCGTTGGTGCGCGGCTTGACCAGGATCCCGTCGACCTCGTCCGTGATCATTTCCTTGGGGCCGTGCGGGCTGTTGAAGCTGACGATGCACAGCCCCTTGGCCATGGCCTCCAGGATCGTCATCGGGAAGCCCTCGTGCCGGGAGCTGAGCACGAACACGGACGCCTTCTCCAGCTCGGCGCCGACGTCGGAGGTGGGGCCGGGCAGCTCGACCTTGCCCTCGAGCCCGGCCTCGGCGATCTGGGCGCGCAGGTTGTCCTCCTGCGGCCCGGCGCCGAAGATGCGCAGCGTCCAGTCGGGGTGGGCGGCGGCGACGGTCTCCCAGGCGGTGATGAGGCGGTGGAAACCCTTGAGCCGGGTGATACGGCCCACGGCGATGACGATCTTCGAGTCGAGCTTGGCCAGGTCACCGGTCATGGGCGGCACCGCGTTGGGGATGCGGGCCAGCTTCTTGGGCTTCTTCGGCAGGGTGTTGCGGTAGTCGCGCAGGTCCGCCTTGGTGAGCGTGACCAGGGCGTCGAAGCGGCGGTAGCGCCACTTGATGAGCTCCTGCATCGACTCGGCCTGGGTGCGCAGGGCCACGTGCTCCTGGCCGACGGTGATCACGCTCGGTAGCGCTAACTGGGCCGTGGCCAGGTTGAGTCCGGGCCGGGTGGCCATGAGCACACCGGTGTCGAGGGAGCGGATGTAGCGGGCCAGCTTGAGGTCGGTCCACAGGTTGAAGCGGTGGTAGGCGCTCTCGTCCGGGGGGATGAGGCGGCTGGGCATCTTCGACAGCATCGCGCGCAGCGGGTCGGGGCTGGGGTGGAGCCGGTCGTCCAGGAAGCGGAACTTGACCCGCGGGTCGATCGGGAAGAACGGCTCCTCGGCCTCCTTCAGGATGCTGACGATCTCGACGTCGTGCTCCCTGGCCAGGTAGCTGGCGAGGTTGAACACCGTCCTGATCGTGCCGCCCATGCCGTAGGCGTGCAGCAGCAGGATCCTGATCTGATGGGTGGAGGGCGGCGGCGCCTTGCGCACCCGGCGCCGGTTGTATCCCCTGTACAGCCGGCCGACGGCCGCCTTGCCCTTCCGTGCCAGTGCGCGCACTGAGAGGTCCCCTTTGTTGAGTGAGTCACCATACGCATGGCCGGTGGTGAGACCTCCTCACCACCGGCAATTGTCTCGCTTCGGCGGAGTGCCCCGTACATCCCCGTGACGCTATCCCCGCCTTTGATCCTTAGACGCCATAAAACCCCTCAAGGTTGCATGGGGCGTCCGAGTGCGGGGGAGACGCGTGGTGACCAGCGGCTGGACCTGCCGGACAGCCGGGACCGACGGCCCCGGCTGTCCGGCCGGGTCACCGGATCAGGTCTCGTCTGGCTTCCTGGTTTCCTTCTTGGTCTCCTTGACCTGCCGGCTGGTCTTGATCGACTGCTTCTTCGCCTTGCCGGTCTTGGCGGACGGTTTCTTCTTCATCTCTGCCATGGTCTTTCCCCCTGTCAGATGCGGTGCCCCCCTTGAGTACACCAGTGCCGTTAATACCCATTCGACACAGAAACCCGACATATCACTTATGGCGCGCAGCGGTTCACCTGTGACGCGCAGGACGGACGGGACGGTCGCCCGACGGCTGCGACCACCACACGCCCTCGCCGTGCGACAGCCCCGGCAACTCCCGTTCGAACGCGTGCACCGTCCTCGCCGGGATGTCGCCGTTCACCGACCACCCCTCGTCCCGCTGCACGCACCCCGCGACGTCGGCGCCCAGCACCGCCAGCCTCGCCGTGACCGCGCTCAGCGCAGGCGGCGGGATCTCCACCTCGAACCGGTGACACGGCTCATAGACCCGGGTCCCGGCCAGACGCAGCGCCCGCGCCAGCACGACCGGCGCGCGGGCCCGGAAGTCGCCCGCCGTGCTCACCGGGCTGGCATACCCGGTACGGACGAGCGTGACCAGGCAGTCGGTGACCGGCCAGCCGTGCGGCCCCCGGCGCAGCGCGTCGCGGACGCTGTCCTCGATCGCCCGGTGGAAGGCCAGAGGCAGCGACCCCAGATCCACCCCCAGCCGGTATCCGACGCCCGACCCGACCGGCCCGGGCTCCACCCGCAGCCCGACCGTCGCCCACAGCTCGTTGCGGCCATGGCGCTGGATCTCCTCCACCGCCTCCGCCGTGCCCACCGGACGCTCCAGGTAGACGGGCCTGCTCGGCTCGAACACCGCGTCCACGCCGAGCCCTGCGAGGGTTTCGGCGATGACCTCCTTCTGCACCTCCCCGTACAGCAGCACGGACGTCTCGCCGCCGTCCAGCGTGCGGGTCGCGATCAGCGGGTCCTGCTCGGCCAGCCCGGCCAGCGTCGCGTGCAGCCGCGCCTGCTGCTCCGGGACGCGCGCCCTGACGACCGTCTCCAGACTCGGGGGCGCGAAGTACGGCTGCCGGCCGGGCTCGGGCGGACGTCCCAGGCAGTCGCCCACGCGCACCTCGGGCACGCCCCACACCAGCGCGATGTCCCCGGGGCCCGCCACGGGCCCCTCCGTCCCGTGCGCACACAGCCCGCTCACCCGCAGCCCGCTCACCCGCCCGCCGTACTCCTCCACGCCCCCGCCGGGCAACCGCCGGTAGAGCGTGACGCGCTGGCGGGCCCGCAACGTCCCCGACCGCATCCGGACGTAGGCCAGCTTCTCCCCGGCACCCCCACGCTCGATCGCGAACACCACCCCCTCAATTTGCCCACCGACCCCGCCAAGCCCCGCCACCCCGGCCGGTTCGGCTCGTTCCGCCGCTCCGGTACGCCCGGGACTCTCGGCACGCCCGCCGGCCTCTGCGCGCACAGTCGGCTCTTTGCGGACGGCGTGCTCGGCGTGCTCGGCGGGCTCAGCGGGCTCAGCGGGCTCAGTGTGGACGGCGGGCTCGGTGCGCTCCGCGGGTTCAGTGTGGACGGCGGGTAGCAAGGCGAAGGCGTCGACCAGATCGCCGACCCCCTCACCGGTCATCGCCGAGCCGAACAGCACCGGATGCAGCACGCCATCAGCACACTGCCGCTCCAGCGCCGCTCGTACCCGCGCCCTCCCGGGCTCCCGCCCCTCGACGAGCACCTCCAACAGCCCGTCGTCGTGCTCCGCCAGCACCTCTGCCAGCCCACCAGCCCCTTCGATCAGCGGCTCCAGCAGCACATCCAGCGGGCGCCGGGAGTGTCCGCCAACGGACGGCCAGTTCGTACCACCTGGCAGGGGCGTCGTGCGGGCGTCGCGCGTGCCGATCCGCTGGACGGTGTTCAGCGCCGGGCTGTACGGGGAGAGCCACCGCCGGATCGCGGCCAGTACCTCCCGCTCCCGAGCCCCCGCCCGGTCGATCTTGTTGACGAAGATCAGCGTAGGCAGCCGCAGCCGCCGCAGCGTCTTCATCAGGACCCGGGTGTGCGGCTGAACCCCCTCGACCGCCGACAGCACCAGCACGGCGCCGTCGAGGACGCCGAGCGCCCGCTCGACCTCGGCGACGAAGTCCGCGTGCCCCGGCGTGTCGATGAGGTTGATCCGAAGGTTTTCCACGGTGAAGGAGGCGACGGCGGTACGGATGGTGATGCCACGGCGGCGCTCGATGTCGCCGCTGTCGGTCTGGGTGCTGCCCTCGTCGACGCTGCCGAGCCGGTCGATGGCGCCGGCCTGGAACAGCAGCCGCTCAGTGAGGCTGGTCTTGCCCGCGTCTACGTGCGCGAGGATGCCGATGTTCAGGATGTGCATGCGTGCGTGAGCCTTCGAGAACTCTCGTGCGAATGGGGCGCTGGGAGATGTCGTGGCCCCGCCGCATCACAAGCTCCTGAAGGTCGACTGCACGTGCCCGCCCATCGTGCCACCGCCCCGGAGACGACGGCCAGCGATTTTCGCGGCACTCACCCGTCGGGAAGTGTCGCGCTAGAGGAGTCTGAGCTGTTGCGGCGCGGCCTCGGACTCGGGCTCCGGGCGTGGCGGGACACGGCGCGCCATGGCGGGGGTGGCCCGGCCGACGCCGTGTCGTGCCGCCAGCTCTCTGACCTGGCCGGCGACGCGCTGCTGATACGCCTTGGGCGCGTACGAGCCCCTGCCGTACAGCTCCAGGTAGCGCGGCACCAGCCGCGGATGCTCACGAGACAGCCACGCCATCCACCACTCGCGTGCTCCGGGACGCAGGTGCAGCATGATGGGGACGACGTGGGTCGCGCCCGCCTGGGCGATCTCCCTGACCGTCTGCTCCAGCTGGGCGGGGGAGTCGGTGAGATAGGGGAGGATGGGCGCCATCAGCACGCCGCAGGCGACGCCGTTGTCGTTGAGCGTCGCGCACGCCTCCAGGCGGCGGCGCGGGTCGGGGGCGCCCGGCTCGACGGAGCGCCAGACACCGGAGTCGACGAACCCGACCGACATGTTGGCGCTGACGTCGGTCACGTCCGCGGCCTCGGTCAGCAGATCGAGGTCGCGCAGGATGAGTGTGCCCTTCGTCAGCACCGAGAACGGATTGGCCGCATCGCGCAGCGCGGCCAGGATGCCGCGCATGAGCCGGTAGCGGCCCTCGGCCCGCTGGTAGGGGTCGACGTTGGTGCCCATGGCCACGTGGTCGCCCCGCCAGCGCGGCGCGGCCAGTTCCTTCCTGGCCAGTTCGGCGGCGTTGACCTTCACCACCACCTTCGAGTCGAAGTCGGCCCCCGAGTCGAGGTCGAGGTACTCGTGTGTCTTCCTGGCGAAGCAGTAGACGCAGCGATGACCGCAGCCCCGGTAGGGATTGATCGTGTATTCGAACGGGACCCGGCTGGCGCCCGGAACCCGGTTGATGATCGAGCGGGCCTGGATCTCGTAGAAGGTCATCCCCCGGAACTCGGGGGTGTCGAAGGTGCGGGTGACCGCGCCGCAGGCGAACAGCGGCACGGCCGGATCGCCTGGGCCGGGATCGGCCAGACGGAGGTTGTCCCAGCGCATGCCATGATTAGAACAAGCATTCGAGGTTGATCGCAAATGGAAAGAGGTTGCAATTACCTGGCCAGGCGGGGGCTAATGATCTTCAGGGTTGGGCAGAAACCTCGAACAGAGCTTGCGTTCCGGAGGTGCACCTATGGCCTGGTCGCAGGACGAGGAGCGAATGCTGGCTCAGATTGAGCAGCACCTCGTCGATGACGATCCGCGACTGGTCGCGCGTCTTGAGTCGTTCAACGAGCGGGTGCGCCGCAGTGAGGCGAGAGCCCACCGGGAGCGTCCCGTCCGGCGTCGCCCGCGTCGTTCGACTGTGATCATCGCGATCAGTTGGCTGCTCATCGCGACGTTGATCGCCTCTCTCCTGATTTTGGTACTCCGCCACGAGGCGGCCGCCCTCGCCCTCGCCGCCTTCTGACATCCCCGCCTGGCCGCTCACTCGTCACGCCCCGGCGGCCCTTCCCTCCTTCCCTCGGGCCTTCCGTCTTCTGGCCGATGATCCCGGGCCCGGCAAACTGTCTCGGCGTGTCGAATACGCGGGCAACCCCGCGAGGCGGTGGCCTCGCGGAGTTGCGGTGCACACGCGTTTTCGCTCAGTGGCCGCCGCGCTCACCGGTACGGTGGTGGTCGTTCTCGTGGTGTTCGCCGTAGCGGTATTCGCCGTACCGGTGGTCGCCATAGCGGCCTCCGCCGCCCCGGCAGTACTCGCGGTTCCAGTGTCCGCTCCGGTAGCAGTAGTAGCAGCCCCGCCTCCACTCGCACCTTCTGGCCGTCCTGGCGGGCGTGAGCGTGATCTGCTTGGCGGACGCACATCGGCTCGCGTCGGCGGCCTGTGCGGGCGTGCTGATGGATCCGGTGACGAGGAGCGTGGACGCCGCCAGCGCGGCGGTGAGCAGCAGACGCTTGAGCATCAGAGATCACTCCCTGAGATCATGCCCCGGGCGGGCCGGGGGTGGATGGCGAGCGTCGGATTTCGAAATCCCGGGATACGCCGATTTTCGGCGCTGAACATCACTCAGACTAATCGCGCCCCCTGACGGAATCTCCCGGCGAGAAGCAAAGCCTCATTTCCGGCACATCACTACATATCGGTAATTATCCGGACGTGCGGGGGAATCGCGGCATTCCGTGCTGACGGCTCGCCGTGCGCGTTCGACCTGCGTCTCAACACCGTTTCGAGAGGTTCGGGCTGTGCTTCCCCCGGCCTCTCAATGACGGGCCAGAAGTACGGCAAATGGCGGAAAAGTGGGTCGATGCCATTGTTTTCCGATGTTGGGAGTGCGGCGAGATGAATATCGGCGCAACGTGTCGGATCAGTGACGTTGGGCGTCGTCCCGAAACCGGCGAGCGCTCAGCGCGGGGTTGCGTGATCACGTGGTGGCTGGAGCTGTGCCGCGATTCCAGCCGTCTTGACGCCTATTACTCGCAGACGTATGCTCGCGTACGAGTAATCGTAGGCGAGGTGGTCTGATGATGAAACGGCGCAAGGTCGGCAACCTGCTGGCGCTCGCGATCCTGTCGGCGCTGGTGCAGCGCCCGATGCACCCCTACGAGATGGCCTCGGTCCTGCGCGCACGCGACAAGGACCAGGACATGAAGATCAAATGGGGTTCCCTCTACACCGTCGTGCGGAACATGGACAAGCACGGCCTGATCGAGGCCGTCGAGAGCGCCCGGCAGGGCGGCCGTCCCGAGCGGACCGTCTACCGCGTCACCGACGCGGGCCGCGAAGAGCTCGCCGACTGGACGAGGGACCTGCTGTCGACCCCGGAGCGGGAGCCGTCATCGTTCGAGGCGGGCCTGTCGGTGATGGCCGGCCTCGGCCCTGATGAGGTGGTGCGGCTGCTCCGGCGGCGGGTCGACCGGCTGCGTGAGCGGCTCGCGGCCGACCGCGAGAGGCTGGCGCGCGAACGCGCGCAACTTCCGCGGCTGTTCGTCATCGAGTCGGAGTACGCCCTGGCCGTCGGCGAGGCGGAGGCCGCCTGGACTCAGGAACTGGTCGACGAGCTGACCAGCGGGCGCTTCCCCGACCTCGAACAGTGGCGCGCCTACCACCGCACCGGCGACATGTCGCCCGAGCTGGCGGACCTGGCGGAAAGGGGCGGCGACTGACGAAACCAGGGCCCCGGCGATGGTGCTGGAACACCGCCGCCGGAGCCCTCGACCTCGAACCGATCACCCGGTGAGGGGGCCCGGCCACGAGTTGGCAACCGTAAGGATAGCCGGGCTCCCCGACCAAGACCCACAAGGGGAGTACGTCCATGCGCACCAAGACCAGCGCCAAGACCAGCACTGTGACCAGCACCAAGGCCAGCACCAAGATCAGCACCAAGATCAGCACTGTGACCAGCGCTGTCACCTCCCGCGACGGCACCGTCATCAGCTACCGCACGCTCGGGCGCGGCCCCGGCGTCGTCGTGCTGCACGGCATGATGCAGGCCGGCCACAGCCAGCTCGAACTGGCCCAGGCTCTGTCCGGAAGCTTCACCTGCCACCTGCCCGACCGGCGCGGGCGCGGCCGTAGCGGCCCTTACGGCGACTACAGCGTCGAGCGGGAGGTCGAGGACCTCGACGCGCTGCTCACCGCCACCGGCGCGGAGCGCGTCATCGGTGTCAGCGCCGGCGCGATCATCACTCTGCGCACCGCGCTCGTCCAGCCGGCCCTGCGCAAGGCGGTCATCTTCGACCCGCCGTTGGACCTCGACGGCTCCCTCTCCAGCGGCTGGCTGCCGCGCTTCGACCGCGAGATCGCCGAGGGCAGGACCGCCGCCGCGCTGGTGACCGCCATGCTGGCGATCAAAATGGGGCCGCCCGTCTTCAACATCATGCCCCGAGGGCTACTGGAGTTCGTCACCGGACGGATGCTGGCCGCCCAGGACCGCGGCGGCGCCGGTGACGAGCCGACGTTCCGCGCGCTGGCCCCCACGGTGCACTACGACGCCCAGGTGGTCGCCGAGACGGCCCGATCCCTCGACGACTACCGCGACGTCCGTGCCGAGGTGCTGCTGCTCGGCGGCGCCAAGAGCCCCGCCTACATGAAAGCGGCGCTGGACGCCCTGGAACGGGTTCTGCCGCACGCGACCCGCACGCGTCTGCCCGGCCTCGGCCACAACGCCACCAGCAACGCCGACTTCCGCGGCGCCCCGGCCAAGGTGGCGGAGGCGGTGCGCTCGTTCCTGGCCTGAGGAGCCCGGGGCGACGGTGGCGCCGGCCCCTACGGGGAGGCGGCGGCCAGTCCGCTTGAGGTTGTCCAGGAGGGCGGCGGCCATGGCAGGCCCTCCTGGAAGGCGGCCGCCCTGCTAGAGACGCTTCAGGAAGGTGGCGGCGACGGGGGCGGCCACCTTGCCGCCGGTGCCGCCGCCCTCCACCACCACGGCGAAGGCCACATCCCCCTTGAACCCCATGAACCAGGCGTGCGTGTCGAGTTTGTCGCCGGTGCCGAACTCGGCCGTGCCCGTCTTGCCCATCGTGCCGGACGGCAGCCCGGCCCCCCGGGCGGTCCCCTTGGTCACCACCGCCGCCATCATGGAGTGCAGCTTGGACGTGACCCCGCTGGGCAGCGCCTGCTCGGTGGCCTTCTGCTTCAGCTCGGGCACCAGCGTGGGCGGACGCCAGGTGCCGTCGGCGATCGCGGCGGCGACCGAGGCGATCGACAGCGGGCTGGCGGTGATCCGGGCCTGCCCGAACGCCTCGGCGGCCAGCTCGGCGTCGGACTGGGCCCTGGGGAAGCTGGCCTTGGTGGCGGGCAGGCCGATGTTGAGCGGCTGGTTGAAGCCGACCTCCTCGGCCGTCTTCAGCAGCTTGTCGGCGCCCAGCCGCTGTTCGGCCAGCGGCGCGAAGGTGGTGTTGCACGAGTGGGCGAAGGAGTCCAGGAACGACAGCGAGCCGAACTCCTCCTCCTCGGAGTTACGGATCTTCAGCCCGCCCACGTTGGCGTACTTGGGGCAGTTCACCTTGTCCTGCGGTGACAGCCCGGCCTCCAGCAGCCCGATCGCGGTCACGGCCTTGAAGGTCGAGCCGGGCGGGTAGCGACCGTCCAGTGCCCGGTTGAAGCCGCCCTGGTTGTTGACCACGGCGAGGATCTCGCCGGTGCTCGGCTTGATCGCCACCATCGAGGTGGGCTTCTTCATGTCCTTGACGGCGGCGACCGCGGCGGCCTGGGCGCGCGGGTCGAGCGTGGTCTTGACGCCCTCGCCGTCGGCGCCGTCGATCTTCTCCAGCGTCTTGCCGCCGAGCTGGATCTCGGTCGTGGGAGTGCCCGCCAGCTGCTTCTGGAAGGTCTCCTGCAGCCCGCCCCTGCCGATGGCCTGCCCGACCTTGTAGGAGGCGCCGAGCTTGGCGACGTCCTTCTTGGTGGCCTTGTCGAGGTAGCCGACGAGCTGCTGCACCGACCCGCCGACGGTGCCGTCGTCGATGCGCCCTCCGTGGGCGTCGGTGATCGAGGCGCGCTGCGGCCAGCTCGTCTTGAGCGCGAAGGTGGCGCCCGAGGTCATGGACGGGTGCAGCGCCGCGGGAGTCCAGTCGACCTTCCAGGTGCGGTCGGTCACCTTGAGGTCGAGTTTGCCCTGGTAGCTCCACTCGCCGACGTTCTTCAGCTTCAGCGTCGCCGTGTAGGGGACGCTGGCCCGGTCGTCGCGCTCGGCGACCTGGCCGAGCTTGACCGCCATGGACTCGACCGCGAGCCCGGCTCTCATCTGGTCATAGGCGGCCAGCGACTGCGGCGCGGCCAGCTCCGCGGTCATGCCCGCCTTGTTGCCCGACTGCCAGGCGGCGGCGAAGCGCTGGGCGCTCTCGCCCGGCGTGCCGCGCGTGCGCAGCAGGTAGTACGCGCCGCCGCCGGCGGCACCCACCGCCAGCACGGTGACGGTGGATACGATCGCGATGGTCCGGCCACGTGCCACTGCTCAGCCCCCTGGTCGTCGGCAGGTACCGCAGCATAGTCGGCAAATTAGGACATACCGCTAGAGGTTTTGAAACTCGCGGCATAGGCGGGGACGTACTCCTGCCCCGACAGCTTCTGGATACCGGCCATGATCTCGTCCGTCACCCTGCGGCGGTCGCGCGCGTTGCGGTGGTCGCCCTCGAACCGCAGCGGCGCGCCGATCGCGATGCCGATCCGCGCCGGACGGGGCACCTTGGCCCCGACGGGAAGCACCTTCTCGGTGCCGCTGAGCGCCACCGGCAGCACCGGAGCGCCGGTCTTCAAGGCCAGCCAGGCAACGCCGATCTTGCCCCGGTAGAGGCGGCCGTCGGGGGAGCGGGTGCCCTCGGGGTGGATGCCGAACAGCTCGCCCTGCTCCAGCAGGTCGGCCGCCGAGTCGAGCATCGTCTGCGCGGCGTGCGCGCTGTCACGGTCGATGGGCAGGCTGCCACCGAGGCGCATGAACCAGCCGGAGACCGGGTTGCCGGAGAAGTACTCGTTCTTGGCGACGAAGGTGACGTGCCGCGGCAGCAGCGCGGGCAGCAGGAACGAGTCGAGCACCGACAGATGGTTCGCCGCCAGGATCGCGGGCCCCTTCCTCGGCACGTTCACCGCCCCGGTGATGTGCGGGCGGCACATCACCTGCGCGAGCGGCGACGCGGCGAACTTGACCACTTCGTACAGCAACGGCTCTCCTGGACTGATCGTCGATCGGCCACCCCACCATAAAGCAGGCGCCCCGCCGGGTGGACGGGGCGCCTGAAAAGCATTAAGGCCGATGTGGCGGTCGCCTCCTCGGCGAGGTGCACAACACGGCTCCAGCCGAACGGTATTCCGTGAAGGCGGTAATTTGCGGCCCGGGGGACACAGACCACATCGGCCTTTCGACTCTAACGGACATCGGGCCGGTCGTATTCCATCAGCCCCCAAGATTCGGTCACGTTCTGGTCCAGCCGGGCTGGGCCACGTCGAGGACCCGCAGCTCACGCCCCCGGAGGGCCACTTCGGCGAACTGCCACAAAATCGCCCCCGTGGGCGCGTGGACCACGATCGACGGGCCCAGCGGCATCTGCAGCAGCCCGTTGCGCCAGCGCGGCACCCCGGGCGCCAGGAAGCGCTCCAGCGGCACCGCGTGCACCGAGGCCACCTCGCGCGGGTCGCCCACCGGCTGCTGCCGGCCGCCGAAGGCCACCACAGGCGTGATGACGAAGCCGGAGTCGGTCACGAAGTCGTCCAGGAGGCCCACCACGTCCACCCCTGTGACCGCGACCTCCTCGGCCAGCTCCCGCAGCGCCGCTTCCAGCGGCCGCTCCCCGTCGTCGAGCCGCCCGCCGGGCAGCGCCCACTGCCCCGCGTTCCGCCCGCGCGGCGCCCGCTGGATCAGGACGGTGTACGGGCGGCGCTCGGAGTCCTCAAGGACGCACACCGTGACCGCCGCCCGGCGGATCCCCTCGGCCGCGGCCGCCGCACGGCGGTCGAAGGCGGCCAGGTTCGCGCTGATCAGCTCGCGCAGCTCGTTGATCGGGGAGTCGGAGCACGCGGTCCACCATTTCCACGGCCGCGTCCTGGACGCGT
>NZ_JBEXUP010000071.1:0-45309 GCF_040614375.1 Nonomuraea sp. NPDC005983 | reverse complement strand
CCGCCGCACACTCGCGCGGCGGGCGGGCCACTGCCTGGCTCCGATCGTCGGAGGGTTGGACGCCGGGCTCTGGCCGAGTGTCGCGGCGGCCGTCGCCGGGCTCGGGACGGCCCCCGTCTTCGAGCCCGCCCTGCCCGACGCCGCGCGCCAGGAGGCCCGCGCCGAGTGGCGCGACCTGCTCGCCCGCCACATCACCGCCGGTGCGCCGGGGCGCGCGTCCCGCGGCCCCGAACCCGACTCACAGGAGGAATCAACGTCGTGATCCGGCTTCCCCAACGCAAGGCGAGGTCAGAGACGAGGAGCGCCATCCGCCGCACCCCGCTGACGCTCGACCGCCGGCAGCAGATCGAGCGGCTCGCCTCCCGGCGCGTCGACGTCCTCGTCGTGGGCGGCGGCGTGACCGGCTGCTACACCGCGCTGGACGCCGTCACCCGCGGCCTGACCGTGGCGCTCGTGGAACGGGACGACTTCGCGTCGGGCACGTCCTCCAAGTCGTCGAAGATGGTGCACGGCGGCCTGCGGTACATCGAACAGGGCAACCTGCCGCTGGTCCGGCGTTCGCTGCTGGAGCGGCAGCGGTTCCGCCGCAACGCGCCGCACCTGGTGCAGCGCCTGCCCTTCGTCTTCCCGGTGCTCGCCCAGGACGGCGTCTTCGACGCGCGCATCGCCAAGGCCTTCGAGGGCCTGCTGTGGACGTACGACCTGGCAGGGGGGTGGCGCATCGGCCGGTTGCACCAGCGGCTCACCGTCCCCGAGGTGCTCGTCCGCGCCCCACGGCTGCGCGCCGACCGGCTCAAGGGCGGGCTGCTCTACTACGACAGCCGCACCGACGACGCGCGCCTGACCCTGACCATCGCGCGGACCGCCGCGCACTTCGGGGCGACCGTGCTCAACGGCGCCGTCTGCCGCGGCCTCATCCGCGAGGGCGGGAGGGTACGCGGCGCGACCGTCGAGGTCGACGGCCGCGAGATCGACGTGCACGCCGGTGTCGTGGTCAACGCCACCGGGGTCTGGGCGGACGCGCTCGACACCCTGTCGGATCCCGGCCACCGGGCCCGGATCCGTCCCGCCAAGGGCGTGCACATTGTGCTGCCGTGGACCCGGCTGCCCATCGACGGCACCGTGACCGTGCCCGTCCCGGGCCGGGCCCGCCGCGCGACCTGCACCCGCTGGGGGGACGTGGTCGTGCTCGGCACGACCGACACCGACTACGACGGCTCCCTGGACGAGGTGCTGTGCACCCGCCAGGAGATGCAGTTCCTGCTCGACGGGGCCAACACCGCGTTCGACGCCGACCTCACCCCCGCGGACGTGGTCGGCTCGATCGCCGGGCTCCGGCCCCTGGTCGGCGGTGAGGAGGGCGCCACCCTCGACCTGAGCCGCGACCACGACATCTCGACGGACGCGCACGGGCTCGTCACCGTCACCGGCGGCAAGCTCACCACCAGCCGCCACATGGGCGAGCTCGTGGTCGACGAGGCCCTGAAGGTGCTCGGCCGCCAGGCCCGCTGCCGCACCGTCCGGCTCTCCCTGCTGGGCGGCGCGGGCTACGACGCGGAGGCCACCTCGGCGACCGGGGGGCTGGGCGCGCACCTGGGCGAGCGGTACGGCACCGAGGCCCGCTTCGTCGCCGACCTCTTCACCGAGGACCCCTCCCTCGCCGAGCCGATCGTCGAAGGCGCCGCCTACCTGCGGGCCGAGGTGGTCTACGCGGCCCGGTGCGAGCTGGCGCGGACCGTGGACGACGTGCTGTCCCGCCGCACCCGGATGCGGGTGTTCGCCCGGGACCTGTCGATCAAGGCGGCCCCGGAGGTCGGCCGGCTGCTCCAGCGGGAACTGGGCCTGTCCGACGAGGAGGTCGCCCGGCAGATCGACGACTACGTCTCCGGCATCGACCGGGAGAAGACCGTACTGATGGAGGAACTTTCATGATCAGCAGGCAGACCATCACCCATCCGTTCAACCGGGGCGACTACGTCGTCGGCGCGCCCACCCCGCCCCGCTGGGCGGCCGACTGCCCGCCCGGCGACGGGAAGGCCAGCCTGCAGGGTGCCGTGGTCGAGGTTCCCGCCGCGGTCGTGGCCGAGCTGCGCGCGATCGGCGCCACCGTGCACACCGACCGGGACGAGGTGATCCTGCGCACCCGCGACTGGTGGGCGGGCACGTCCATCGGCGAGACGGACGGCAACCCGGCCACCCCGGACGCCGTGGTCGTCGAAGCGGCCGACGAGGAGCAGGTGGCCGCCGTGGTCCGCGTCTGTCACGCGCACGGCATCCCGCTGACGGTCTCGGCCGGCCGCAGCAACGTCCTCGGAGCGGCCCTGCCCGTGTTCGGCGGGATCGTGCTGGACGTCTGCGCGCTCAACCAGATCATCTCCTTCGACTCCGAGTCGATGATCGTCGAGGTGCAGGCGGGCATGTTCGGCGACCTGTTCGAGAAGGAGCTGCAGGAGGCGCACGGCGTCACCACCGGGCACTGGCCGTCCGCCTTCGCCATCTCCACGGTCGGCGGCTGGGCCGCCTGCCGCGGCGCGGGCCAGCTGTCCACCCGGTACGGGAAGATCGAGGACATGATCGTCGGGCTGGACGTGGTCCTGCCGGACGGCACCACCGCGAGCTACGGCACCTACCCGCGGGCCGCCGTCGGGCCGGACCTTCGCCAGCTGTTCATCGGCTCCGAGGGCACGCTGGGCGTGATCACCCGGCTGCGGCTGCGCACCCACCGGCTGCCCGGCTACGCGGCGGGCCTCGCGTACGGGTTCGACACGTTCGCCGCGGGCCTGGACGCCTGCCGGGAGATCCTCCAGCGGGGCGCGACCCCCGCGGTGCTGCGCCTGTACGACGCGCACGAGAGCGGCACCCACTTCGGACAGTCCGGCACCAACCTGCTGCTCATCGCCGACGAAGGCGACCCCGCGCTGGTGGACGCCACCATGGCCGTGGTCGAGGAGGTCTGCGCGGAGCGGGCGCCGGTGACGCTCGACGGCGACGCGATCCTCGCCCGCTGGCTGGACGAGCGGATGCTCGTCGGCAAGTCCGGTGACGGGTTCGCCAAGGGCCCCGGCTTCGTCGCCGACACCTGCGAGATCGCCGCGCCGTGGTCGTCGCTGCCGGTGATCTACGACGAGGTGGTCGCGGCCATCGAGGCGGTCCCGGGGACGCTGCGCGCCTCCGCGCACCAGTCGCACGCCTACACCGACGGCGCCTGCCTGTACTTCTCGCTGCGCGGCGAGGTGGAACGGGCCCGCCGCCGCGAGTGGTACCGGGCCGCCTGGGACGCCGCCAACGAGGTGCTCATCCGGCACGGAGCCGCGATCAGCCACCACCACGGCGTCGGGCTGCTGCGCTCGCCGTACGTCGAGGCCTCGCTGGGCAGCGGCTTCGGCACGCTGATGGCGGTCAAGCAGGCCCTCGACCCGGCCGGGATCATGAACCCGGGCAAGCTGGGGCTGCCCAGCCGCTACGAGTCCTGATGCGGGTCCTGCGTAAGGTGGACCGGTGAGCTCTCGTCCGAAACGTCCCGTGGATCGACGCCTCCTGGCTGCGCTGGCGGAGTACCCCGTCATGGCGTCGCTGGTCGGCGTGGCGATGGCGGACCGGTTCACCACGACCTCGACCCCGCTCGGCATCCTCGCGTCGGTTCCGCTCGGCGATCTCGCGGCGACGGTCCAGCGGACCGCCGCCGCGGGCAAGATCGTGTTCGTCAACATGGACTCGACCCCTGGTCTGGGCCATGACCCCGGCGCCCTGACCTACCTCAAGGGGATCGGGGCGGTCGCGATCTGCTCCACCCGTGCGGCGATCATCGAACGCGCGAGCGGCCTGGGCCTGCTGGCCATGCAGAAGGTGTTCGTGACAGACCGCTCCAACCTGCACCGCAGCGTCCAGTCGATCTCCCGCTCCCAGCCGGACCTGGTCCAGTTCATGCCGGCGGTCGTGCTGCGCTACATGGAGCAGCAGGCCAGGGAGCTCGGGGTGCCGTACCTCGCCGCCGGGTTCGTCCAGGACGAGGCGGACGTCGTCGAGGCACTCCAGCACGGCGCGGCCGGGGTCTGCACCTCGGACCAGGAACTATGGGAGCTGCGCCGGTCGGCCCTGCGCGCATCCTGAACCACCTCCGGCCCGCCTTCGCGCGTGTGCGCGCGGGCCGGTCAGGTGCGTCAACCCATCGGTGACTCATCGGCGGCAGGCCGCGATGAGCGGTCCCCGCACGGAAGGGACGATTGATGACGCCCGTAGAGCCGCGATTGCCCGGAGCGAGACCTGGGCCGGCGCCTTCAACGGGTCAGGCGACCAGTGAGGCGGGCCGGTCCGGCACCGGCCCGGGAGCGCGGGCGGGCGGCTCGGACCTGACGGCGACCGGCCCGGCGTCGCGGGCGGGCGGCTCGCGCCTGATCCGGAGGGCGCGGATGGGCGGGTCGTCCCTGATGGCGGTCGCGCCTCCCGTCTTCGTCGTGCTCTGGAGCAGCGCGTTCATCGCGGGCGTTCCAGGGGTCGGGGCGGCTCCGCCTCTGCTGCTGATGTTCGCGCGCTTCGCCCTGGCCGGAGTGCTGCTGGCCGGGTACGCCCTGGTCACGCGCACCCCCTGGCCGCGCGGCCGGGTCGCGGCGCACATCGCCGTCTCCGGCCTGCTGATCCAGGCAGTCCAGTTCGGCTGTTTCTACGCCGCGCTCGGGATGGGCTTCCCGGCGGCCGTCATCTCCCTCGTCCAGGGGCTCAACCCCGTCGTCATCGCGCTGGCCGCGCGCTTCCTCGGCGAGACGGTCACCCGGCGGCAGTGGCTCGGCTTCGCCCTCGGCGCGACCGGCGTGATCCTCGCGGTCGCCGACCGGGTGAGTCTGCCGGCCGGGGGCGTGGTGCTGTGCGTGGCCGGACTGCTCGGGCTGAGCCTCGGCACCCTCTACCAGAAGCGCTTCGTCCCGGCCATGGACGTCCGCACCGGCACCGCCGTACAGCTGCTCGTCAGCGCCCCGGCGGTCGGGTTGGTCTGTGTGGCCGTCGAGACCCCCCGGGTGTCGGACTGGACGTCCTTCGGCGGGTCCGTGGCCTGGATGGTGCTGGTCAACTCCATCGCGGCGTTCATCCTGCTCAACATGATGCTGCTGCGCTCGTCCGCCAGCCGGGTGAGCACACTGTTCTTCCTGACCCCCTCGGTGACGGCGGTGCTGGCCTGGCTGCTCGTCGGCCAGTCGCTGGGGTCGCTCGTCATCGCCGGGCTCGTGCTCGGCGGGGCCGGTGTCCTGCTGGCCAACCAGCGGGCCGGTACGGGCCGCGGGGGTGAACCGTCCCGCCAGGGTGAATAGCTGGGGCGGACGGGATGAACATTTCCGGCGCGGCTCGAAGCTGAACGAGCAACTTGTCTAGCTTTGTTGCGTGTCACCTGAACGTGCATTCTTAGTCCGTGTCATTCGCGCGACCGGCGTCCTCGTCGTGGCCCTGGCCGCGACGCTGGGTATCCTCGCTGGTCCCGCGTCCGCGCATCTGACGCGCAGCCATGCCGAGCTGGTAGTGAGCACCTCCGCCGGGCTCACAAGCGGTCGCTTGGTTGTGCACCGAGACGTCGTCACCCCCGAACGTGCCGGAGCCTGGGCGGCCGGGCTCCTGGAAGGCGGATGCCCCGTCAGCGCACACGGGGTGGCCGGCGACACCGGCGGCATCCCCGGCGGCGTCGTCGTCGAACTCGCCTGGTCGTGCGCCGTTGACGGCCTGGACCTGGGCGCCCTGCTGCACGCGGGAGGGCTCTCCGAGATCATCGCCGAGTTCGACGGCGTCACGTCCAACGTGACGGCCGCCCTGCCCGTCGTCGACGCGACCGGTTCGCACGCGCGCGGCCAGGACTGGCCGGTGCTGCCCGTCGTGGCGTCGCTGCTCGGCCTGCTGCTGGCTGTCACCGCAGTGACGTGGCTGCGCCGCCGTAAGCGCTGGGCCGTCCTCGTGGCGGTCACGGCGGCGACGGCGGTGCTCGCGCCGGGCACCGCGCTGGCCGCCGCGAACGTCCCCGAGGCGGGGAGTCCCACACCCGCGCCGAGCGCGCAACCGAACGCCGGCGCCCTCACCGGCACCCTCGCCCTCACCACCGTCAACCCGAAGGCCGGCTCGCCCGTCACCTTCAGCTACACCACCGACAAGCCGAACGCGCTCAACTGGGTCGGCCTGTACGGCGCTGACGACAAGCCGGGCTCCGTCGCATCGAAGACCTGGGTCAGGGCGCCGCTCGCCTCGGGAACCGTCACGCTGGACACCCGCTCCCTCGGCGAGGGGTCCTGGAGCGCGCACTTCCTGGCCGACGACGGCTACGAGCCGCTGAGCGCCCCGGTCACGTTCACCCTGGCAGGGGCCGGCTCGGACGAGGTGACCGTCGAGGGCGCCGTCTACGCCGACAAGGACGGCGACGGCGTCAAGGACGCCGGAGAGAAGGGCCTGCCGGGCGTGTCCGTCACCGACGGCGCCCGCTGGGCGACCACGGGAGCCGACGGCGGCTACACGCTGAGCGTCGACCGCAACCGCAGGGAGACCGATCTCGTCAGCGTCGTCTCGCCCAACGGCTACACGCCGGCCCTGCGCGACGACTTCGTCCCGGCCTTCTTCCGAGAGGTGCCGGGCGGGCAGGGGCCGCTGAAGGGGCTCGACTTCGCGCTCGTCCCCGACGCCAACGCCGCCGATCCCAAGGAGAAGTGGCTGATGGTCTCGGACGTCGAGGTGAGCAACGGCAACGACGCCCAGGCGAAGAACACGCTGCCGCGCTGGCAGGGCCAGGTCGAGGCGATGGCCGAGGTGCACGGCGCCACGATGACCATGACCACGGGCGATCTGACCGTGACGGACTACGCGGCAGAGCCTCGCCGCCAGGGCGGCTACGACATCCTGCGCGAGGGGCTGCGCAAGGGCAAGCTCGGCCACCCGTACTACCCGGTCGTGGGCAACCACGACGTCGGCGGCACCGCGACCTCCGCCGGATACGGCGGCAGCCTGGAGTACTGGCGCAGGAACATGGGCCCCGAGTGGTACAGCTTCGACCGCAACGGCCGCCACATCGTGGTGCTGGAGGACAACTACGACTCCAGCGGCCTGGCGCCGCAACTGCAGTGGCTGCGCGAGGACCTGCGCAGGCACGCGACCGGCAAGCAGGTGCTCGTGTTCGCGCACCGCTCGCTGTTCACCCGCTGGGGCCCCGGCGCCGGCATGCAACCGACCGTCGACGAGCTGAGCAAGTACGACGTGCGGATGTTCGCGGCCGGTCACAATCAGCAGGCCGAGTACCGGCGGGGCGCGTTCGCCAGGTCGGTCGAGGTCAACAACATGGGTGTCTACGGCATCGACTCCGCCAGGCCGGACTACAAGGTCCTCGACTTCAGCGGCATCACCGACGACCCCGGCACCCAGCGTAACGAGGACGTCGGCTACGTCACGGGCACCCACCGCCAGTTCGAGGTGGACGACGACGTCGCGCTGGTCAGCCCCGCGCAGGGCAGCGTGCACGGCGCGAAGGCCGGCGTCCCGGTCGAGTTGTACGCGGAGGACGACGGCCGGACCCCGAGCACGGCGGCGCTGACCGTCCGGGCCGGGAACGGCAAGGAGGTCTGGCGTGAGCGCCGCCTCGAGTTCGGCCGCGAGACCAAGCCCACCGGTCAGGTCAACTGCTACACGCCCCCCGGCGGCACGGCCGAGCCGTGCCCCACGGCGCACGTCTCGTGGACCAGGGTCAGTTCGCGGATCACCGGCCTGCGTCCCGGCACTTACACCGCGGAACTGGTCGCGGTCGACACGGCCGGCAAGCCATGGCCGGCGGTCAAGACGACCTTCGAGGTGGTCGCCGACGCCCGTCTCAACCGTCCGGAGCTCGGCCAGGACTGGACCGGGCAGGGCGGGGACGAGGAGGGCCGCTCGTCGGCCAAGGACGACCCGGGTGCGCGGCTGAACCTGCGCTGGGCGGCCAGCACCGGTGAGCAGTTCCACCTCAACGGCGCCGCCGTGTCGGGCGGCAAGGTCATCGTCGCCTCGCGGGCGTTCGACTCGCCGTACAGCATGATGCTCGCCTATGACGCGCTGACCGGCGCGGAGGTATGGCGTACCTACCTGGACGGCGACGCCGAGTCCTTCCCGACCGTGCACGACGGCAAGGTGTACCTCACCACCGGGGTCGGGCGCGTCTACGCCCTGGACGCGGACACCGGCAAGGTGGCCTGGGAGACGATCGACGACGAACAGGTCAAGGGCTCGACCGTGCGGCGCTACGGCCGGGCGGGCGGACCGGTGAGCGTCTTCGACCTGCCCGGCCGCGCAGTGGCGGTCTACCAGGCGTGGGACACCGTGCTCTGCCGCGACGCGAAGACCGGCGCCCGCCTGCCCGGCGGGTTCGGCGCGCCCGCGGCCTGGGGCCAGTTCCACAGCATCGCCGTACGCCGGCCCGGCGCGACCACCGCCTATCTGCACTCGGGGTCCGGACAGTTGCTGATCGCGATGGACCTGACCACGTGCAAGCAGCAGTCCTCGGTGGACACCGGCGGCGACCTGTTCACGGAGTCCTCGCCCGCCTTCACCGACGAGGGGCTGGTGACCGCGACGTCGTCCGGCGTCCGCGGGCACGACCTCACGGCGGGCGGGAAGGTGCTCTGGCAGGCCAAGCTCGGCACCGCGAACACCTGCGAGCCGGGCCCGCCGCCGGTGACCAGCCCGGCGACCCGGGGCGCGATGGCCTATGTCGCCAGCGTGGACGGCGTGGTCAGGGCGTACGACACGGCCTCGGCCGATCCCGCCAAGCCGGTCTGGGAGACGCCGCTCGGCTACCTGCCCGGTGAGAGCCCGATGGACGACCCGTGGCGGGTCGCCGCCGGGTGCGCGGCGGCCGGCCCCGGCTCGCCGGCGATGCACCCGCTGGCGACCGAGACCATGGTCTACGCGACCACCTGGGACGGGCGCGTGGTGGCGCTGGACCGGGCGACCGGTCGCAAGCTGGCCGAGTACAACCTGGGCGGCGGCGTGGCGTCGTCGCTGTCGGTGAGTGGCGACCTGCTGTTCGCGCTCACCGACGACGGCTCGGTCCATGCGCTCGCGGCCACGCAGGTCCGCGGCGAGTGATCATGGCTGTGGTTCGGGTTCTGACCCGCCTGCTCGCTGCTGCGGGCCTGGCGGTGCTGATCCTGCTGGGAGCGGCGGGTCCGGGGTGGGCACACCCGTTCGGCCCGCCGCTCGCGGCGAAGGTGACCGCCCGCGGCGACACGGTGCAGGTGACCTGGTCGGCGGCGGCCGACGATCTGGCCAGGCTCGACCAGGCGCTCGCCGGCCGGGGCGAGCAGGTCGGCGGCTACCTCGGTGAGCACATCGGGGTCTGGCAGGACGGGGCGGCGTGCACGCTGGTGTCGGCGCGGACCGAGGCGCTCGCCGCCTCCGGCGCGGTGCTGTCCTTCCGGTGCCGGGCTGAAGTCCGGGCCGTCACCCTCAGGATCACCGCCCTCACCGACGTCAACGACGCCTACCGGACAGTGTCCACGACTCCGGACGGCGCGGGCGCGCTGCACACCGCCACGGCGCCCGCGCACGTGTTGCGCTTCGACGGCGCGCCAGGCGACATGACGGGCGGGGCGGCCGGCACGCCGATCGAGTTCGCCGCCCTTTGGACGGCCGAGCTGTCCTCGCTCGTGGACAACCAGGTCGTGCTGCCGCTCGCGCTGCTGGTCGCGCTGGTGGCGGGGGCGGTGCACGCCTGCGCGCCGGGACACGGCAAGACCCTGACGGCCGGGTACCTGGTCGGCGGCGACGGCCGGACCCGTGACGCTGTCCTGCTGGGCGTGGTGGTGGCGGTCATGCACACCGTGTCGGTGGCCGTGCTGGCCGTCGGCTGGTGGCTGACCGTGGACGGGTCATCCGCTTTGGGGGGAGTGACACGGTGGCTGCAGCTCGCGTCCTCGCTCGTCGTCCTCGCTGTCGGCGTGGGACTCCTCCTGCGGCACCTGCGCGGACAACGCGGACAGCACGGTCACGGTCATGGGCACGGCCACGGTCATGGGCACGGGCACGGTCACGGGGAGGCGGGCTCGTTGCTGACCTGGCGGGGCATCGTGACGATGGGCGCGTCCGGTGGCCTGCTGCCCTCTCCCTCGGCCTTCCTGTTGCTGCTCACGGGCCTGCTCACCGGCAGGGCGGCGTTCGCCCTCGCCATGGTGGCGGCGTTCGGCGTGGGGATGGCGGCCACGCTCGCGGGGGTCGGCATCGCCGTTCTGCGCGGCAGGAACGCGGTGGAGAGCGTGGCACGATCGCCGAGGCTGCGCCGATGGAGCAGTCGCCTGCCGCTCGCCGGGGCGTCGCTGGTGGTCGCCGGCGGCCTCGTGTCCTCCGTCCTCGCGGCCGTCGCGGTGGTGGGCTCCTGACAGCCGCGCGCTGGACGACGGGCGCACCGGCGGGCCTGCTGTGCCCATCCTCTTCACGGACGACAGGGCGAAGCGGTTCACCCTCATCCACGAATCGGCACGTCAAACGCTTCGGCGGAGAACTCCAGTCCTTCCGGCAGGCTCCTGACCCCGATCAGCTTCACATCAAAGGGCAGATCCACTTTGAACGGGATCGGGTAGGAGATCAGCTGCGCGATCCGATCTGGCACGGGCACGCCCTGGATCTTGTCGGCCTGGAGCTTGATCCTCCCGTCGGCGACCTCGACCCGCATCTCGGCGTTGAACTTCACCTTGTTCGCCCCGATCGTCACCTCCCCCGAGGCCGTGAGCCGACGCCCGTTGCCGCCGATCTTCACGCCACTCGGGGCGTATTTGTCGATCGTCGCTCTGGTGAGGGTGCCGCTGATGCTCACGCGACCGGCCTGGATATGGGCCTGGTTCTGCAGGACGTCGGCCAAGGGTGCCGTCACGTCGTACGCGGCGCCCCGCAGGTTCCTGACTGGCACGCCGCCGTAGGTGAAGGTGCCGAGATTGAACCGCACCTCTGGATAGCGCCCCGACACGGCCTGGGTGAGAAACGGGATGCCCTCGATTGACACAGTCGGCGTGCCGGAGAAGTTGGGGGCGGCGGCGATTCTGTTCGCCAGGTCGCGCTCGACGCTTGCCACAGCGACTCGGTCGATGATGAGGAGGGCGACGAGCGCGATCAGTAAAACGATCAACCGGCGCATGGGGCGCCCCAACCGGAGCCGCCTGTGATCCACATCCGCACGGCGACCATGGCGGCGCTGGACAGCCGCGCCGCCGCCATCAGCACACTGAGCATCTCCTCCTCGTGCCGCTCTCGGTGCTCCCACGGGAACCAGCGGAGAAGGCGGCGGTAACGCCGTTCGAGGCCGCTCACGCGACACCTCCGGCGGGGCGCGCGTGCAGCCGGGCGGCGGCGGTCCTAGTGTTGCGCCGCAGCCGTTCGACTTCGGCGGCTAGACGGGCGCCGCCCTCGTCGGTGAGCCGGTAGTAGCGCCGCAACCGTCCGCCGACGATCTCCTCCCGGTCCTCTCCGATCAGCCCCTCGGACTGCAGCCGGTCCAGGGCTGCGTACAGGGTCCCGGCCCGCAACCGGACCTCACCCTCAGAGATACGCTCAACGTCGACGATGACGCCGTAACCGTGCAGAGGCTCGGCGGCCAGCGCGGTCAGGATGAGGAACGAAGGCTCCTGCAAAGAGCGTAACTTCGACACAGGATCTTTATATACCGATAGTCGGCACATTAAAGGATCTAGAAGCTGACTCCCAGCAGGCTTTCCATGGTGGCGATCAGCGAGCGCCAAGTCTCGCGCTGCTCGGCGGCGCCGTAGGCGAACGGGGCGGCGGAGATGACGGTGGACCGTCCGGCGATCTGACGGCCCCGCAGGCATGCGATCGACGTAGGAGCCTCGCTGCTTGGCTCAGCTCTTCCTGTGTGAGGCCGCGATGAGGGTGTCGCGGCCTCGGGGGTCAGGGATGGCAGATCGGGTCGGCGGCGGGGAGGGTGCCGGTGGCCAGGTAGGCGTTGACCTTGGCGTCCACGCAGGCGTTGCCGTATTCGCCGTAGATCCCGTGGGCGGTGGTGCCGCGCAGGGTGAGCAGGCGGGAGCCGGTCAGCGCCCGGTGCATGGCCTTGCTGCCTTCGTAGGTGGTGGCGGTGTCGCCGGTGGCGGACACGATCAGCGCGGGGGTGGGGTTGGCGACGTGCGTGAGGCGCTCGCGCGGCTGGTTCGGCCAGAAGGCGCAGGGCCAGATGTTGTTCTTGAGGGGGCCGAAGAGGGGGTGGCGCGCACGGCTGCGCTGGACGTCGTTCCAGTAGGCGTCGGGGTCGCGCGGCGCGGCGCGGTCGCCGCAGGTGATCGCGGCGGTGGGGCTGGCGAGCGGGGAGCCGACGCTGGTCAGGACGAACGCGAGGAATCCGTTGAGTTCGGAGCCGGGGTCGGCCGGGCGGCCGTGCGCGGCCTCGTTCAGGGTCCGAACGGTGGAGGTGAACTCCGCGCGGGCCGCGGGGCGGTCGTCGCCGGAGCCGACGGACAGGATGTACGGGACCGCCTGGTCGTCCACCTCGTACGGTCCGACGCGCAGCGGGCGGTCCTGCGCGGCGGCGACGATCGCGTTCACGGTGGCGAGCACGCGGGCGGGGGTGGCGCCGAGGCCATAGGTGCCGTGACGTTCGGCGGCCCAAGCCGCCCAGCCGCGCAGCGCGCGTTCCGCCTCATCTTCGGTGCCCTGCGTCGCCCTGGGGCCCCACTTGTTCGGGTCGCCCGCGCTGTCCAGGACCACGCGGTCGGTGCGGCCGGGGAACATCTGGGTGTAGACCGCGCCCAGGTAGCTGCCGTAGGAGTAGCCGAGGAAGGAGATCCGGCGCTCCCCGAGGACGCGGCGCACGAGGTCGATGTCGCGGGCCGTGTCGCGCGTGTTGGCGTACGGGAGCACGTCGGCGTGGCGCCGGGCGCAGCGCTCGGCCAGGTCGTGCTGCACCGCCACCTGCTGATCGAACCGGGCGCGGGTCGGACCGGCCGAGCGGAGCCACAGGCCGATGGGCCAGCCGCAGTCCAGCGGCGTGCTGCGCCCGACGAAGCGCGGGTCCAGGCCGACGAGGTCGTAACGGGCCGCGACGTCCTTCATGGCCGCGCGCGTCTGCAGGGGCATGCCCAGCGTGGGCTCGCCGGGGCCGCCGCTGTTGAGGACCATGGTGCCGATGCGATGGGCGCGGTCGGTGGCGGGGAGGCGGGACAGCGCGAGTTTGATGGTGCGGCCGCCGGGCCTGGAGTGGTCGAGCGGGACGGTGAGCTCCGCGCACCGTGCGCCTGCCCGGTCGAGCTCCCTGCCGAGGGCGTCGTCGGTGCCCTGGGCGCAGGGCTTCCAGTCGAGCGGTGGGGGCGGGCCGCCGTCGGCTCTGGCCGGGGGCGCGAAGGCGGCGGACAGGGCGATCAGGGCGAGGGCCGGGACCAGGAGTCTGCGGGTCCGCGCAGATGTAGGTTTCATGGTCGGGGACGCTATTTCGGCCGGACGTCCGGCACGATACAGCTGGCCGCACGCGCGTTGGTACAGCCCGCTGTAGTGTCCGGCGGGGACCGGTGACGGATAATGCTCTCCGTACGGCGTCGTGAGGAGGTGCGGATGCGTGACCGTGCGTTCTCCGGCTCGGCCTACCTGCTGGGCACGTTGGCCACCGCCGTGGTCACGGCGCTCGCGTTGCCGGTGCTGCTCGCGCCGCCGGCGGCGCGGGGCTGGGCGGAGTGGCACCGTCAGCGGGCCGGCAGGCTGCTCGGCGTTCCGGCCGACGGGCGGCCGGGCGGGCGGCGGGCTCTCGCCTGGGCGCTCGCACACGTCGCCGTCGGGTTCCCGCTCGGGCTGGCAGCCCTGATATGCCTGGGCAACATCCTGGTCGCCGCGGTGGCGGCGCCGTTGTGGTGGGCGTTTCCCGCCGACGCGCGTCCCACCCTGTTCTCGTTCTTCGACGTCCCTGTGGGCGATTGGAAGACCGCACTGGTCGGGGGCTCTGTTCAGATCGTCGTCCTCGGTGCGGCGGCCTGGTGGGTGCTCCCGATGATGGCGCGACTCCACGCGCGGGTGTGCCTGGCGGTGCTCGCACCGTCGGCCCGCGAGCGGCTCACCGAGCGGGTCGACGTGCTGACCAGGAGCCGGGTCGGCGTGGTCGACGCCCATGGCGCGGAGCTCCAGCGGATCGAACGCGATCTGCACGACGGGACACAGGCGCGCCTGGTGACCATCGCCATGCAGCTGGGCATGGCCCGGGAGTCGCTCGCCGACGATCCGGACACCGTGGCGACGCTGCTCGCGCAGGCGCACGAGACGGCGGAGGAGGCGATGGTCGAGCTCCGCGCGGTGCTCCAGACGATCTACCCGCCGATCCTCGCCGACCGCGGGCTCGACGGGGCGCTGACGGCGCTGGCCGCCCGGTCGAGCGTGCCGGTCCACATCGAGCTCGCCGATCTGGGCGCGCTCCCGGCGACCGTGGAGGCGGTGGCCTACTACGTGATCGCCGAGGCGCTGACGAACGTGACCAAGCACGCCGCCGCCACGCGGGTGGCCCTCCGGATCGAGCGCGCCGACGACGTGCTGTCCATCGAGGTCACCGACGACGGAAGGGGCGGCGCCGACGAGGCGCGCGGCACCGGGATCGCCGGGATATGCCGGCGGGTCGCCGCCCTGGACGGCGCGGTCCGCCTCGACAGCCCGCCGGGCGGCCCTACCGCGCTCGCCGTCCAGATGCCGTGCGCGTAGTGATCATTCAGGAGGTCCCGTGCGGGTCGTGATCGTCGAGGACAACGTCCTGCTGTCCAGCGGCCTGGAGCTGCTGCTGGCGGCGAAGGGCTGCGAAGTCGTGGCGGTCGTCGGCGACGGCGAGGCGTTCCTCGACGCCGTCGCCGAGCACCGCCCCGACATCGCCATCGTCGACGTGCGGCTGCCACCGTCGTTCCGCGACGAGGGAATCCACGCCGCGCTGCGGGCCCGCCGCGAGCACGGCGCGTTGCCGATCCTGGTGCTCTCGCAGTACGTCGAGCGCGAGTACGCGGGTGAGCTCCTCTCCGACGGCCGCGGCGGCATCGGCTACCTCCTCAAGGACCGCATCGGCCGGGTGGCCGAATTCGTCGACGCCCTGCGCCGCGTCGCGGCCGGCGGCACCGCCATGGACCCCGAAGTGGTCGCCCAACTCCTCGCCCGCCGCGCCGATGACCCCCTGGACACCCTCACGTCCCGCGAGCGAGAGTCGCTCGCCCTCATGGCGCAGGGCCACGACAACGCCACCATCGCCGAGCGGATGCGCATCTCCGACAACGCCGTCCACAAGCACATCGGCAACATCTTCGCCAAGCTCGGCCTGGCGCCGGACGACTCCGGCCACCGCCGCGTACGCGCAGTACTCACCTACCTGGACGGCACACCCCGGTCGGCCGAGCCAGCCCCCGGCCGTGGGAACCCGCCCTGATCCGCGTTCAGACCTCCTCCGGCCCGTGAGGAATCTCGGCAGAGCGCCTTGCGCCGACTCGACCCGACAGACACCACAGAAAGTCCTCCCGGACACTGCAGGCTCGCGGGGGGCGACGCCGGCTTGGCGGGTCACGACGCGTCGTAGCGCAGGCGGGAGGCGGCCACGTACTCGCGGTGCTGCTCGGCCCATGTGATGAGCCCGGAGACCTGGGCCGAGAGCGTCTGCCCGACGGGGGTGAGGGCGTAGTCCACCCGGGGCGGGGAGGTGGGGGTGACGGTCCGCTCGACCAGGCCATCGCGCTCCAGGCTGCGCAGGGTCAGGGTGAGCATCCGCTGGGATATGCCGTCGATGGCGCGCTGCAGTTCGGAGTAGCGCTTGGGCCCGCTGCCAAGCAGGTCCATCACCAGGACGCTCCATTTGTCCCCAACGCGGTCGAGGATGTCGCGCAGCTGGCAGGTCGGGTGATCCTCGCCGATCGTTTCGCGCACATCGGTGTGCCTTGCGCGGGTCAAAGTGCCTTCTTCCGTCATGGCGGCATTGTGGACCAGACTCCATGTGCGCACAAGAAGTAACCAACGCACAGAAAGTGCTGTTGCGATGACCATCGACTTGACCGATCCCCCACCCCGATCCGGCCCTCGCCCACGGACCACGGGCCTGGAGATCCCGCACGGCCAGCTCGACCAGTTCTCCCCGCCGCACATCAGGGCCGCCCTGGTGGCGGAGGCGCAGGCGCTGGCGGGCGTGTTCACCGGCCCCAGCCAGGTGTCCGCGCCCTCCTCGCTGGCGCTGCGGCTGCACGAGCCCGCCGGGCCATGGGCGGCGTTCCTGCACCCCAGCCGCGACGAGTTCGGGCACATCCACCGCTCGGGCTTCCTCCATCTCACCGTGCCCGTGCCGCTCATCGAGCCGCTTGGGCAGGCGGGGTGGATCGAGCCGCATCCGATCAGCCGTCGTCCTGAGTGGCCGGACACGATCGTGATGCTGTACGCCCCCCGCGACGAGGCCGAACTGGCCGTCGCCCGCGCCGTCCTGCGCGCCTCCTGGCGGCAGGCCACCGCATCTTCTACGGAAACGGAGTGATCCTCATGCGTGCCATGGCTTTCACCGACTTCGGCGCCGACCTGGCGGCCACCGACCTGCCCGTGCCCGAGCCCGGTCCCGGTGAGGTGCTGGTCCAGGTGCTGGCCTCCTCGGTCAACGGCTTTGACCTGGGCGTGCTGGGCGGCTACCTCAAGGGCGTGTACGACTACGACTTCCCCGTCGTGCTCGGCAAGGACTTCGCCGGCACCGTGGCGGCCGTCGGCGCCGGCGTGACCGGCCTGACGCCGGGTGAGGACGTGTTCGGCGTGGTCATGCGCCCGACCCTGGGGCAAGGCGGCTACGCCGAGTACGTGGTGGTGAGCGGGCAGTACGGCCTGGCCAAGATCCCCGACGGGCTCGACCACACCCGCGCGGGCGTGCTGGGACTGGCCGGTAGCGCTGCGCTCAACGCCATCGACGCCGTCGCCCCGGCACCGGGGGAAACCGTCCTGATCTCAGGTGCGACCGGCGGCGTGGGCGCGTTCGCCGTCCAAATGGCCGCCGCGCGCGGCGCCAGCGTGATCGCCACTGCCAGGCCCGGAGCCGAAGCCGCCTTCGTCACCGGCCTGGGCGCCACCTGGGCCGTCGACCACACCGACCTGCAGGCGCAGGTACGCGCGATCGCGCCCGACGGGGTGGATGCCGCGCTGCACCTGGCGGGCGACGGCCTCACCGTCGCCGCCCTGCTGGCCGACAGCGGGCGGCTGGCCTCCACCCTGCACCACCTGCCCGACGAGCCCGGCCGCGACATCAAGGCCACGGCGGTGATGGCCGACCCCAACCCGGCCACCCTCGCCCGGCTCGCCGCCGACGCTGCCGAAGGACGCCTGCGGGTGCCGGTGGCCCGCACCTACCCGCTGGCCGAGGCGCCGCGCGCGATCGCCGACTTCACCGCCGGAACCGTCGGCAAGCTCGCCGTCACGATCTGAAGGAGGTGCCCCAACGCCGAATCGCTCGCCCACACCTTCGTCGAGATGCTGAGCACCCATGATGTGGACGCCCTCGTGGTGGTCGATGATCGCGTGGTCGGACGCTTCACCTACCGCGGCACGCACACCGGCGGGTCTCACCCGCCAGCGATCATCACGGCCTCGGCCCGACTCCTCCGGGGCTGGCCTGTTGGTAAGATGCCGGATGATCTTGCTAGTCGATCATGTCGTTCGCGAAGGGAAGATCTTGACTTTTCGTCGTATCAGCATCATGACCGCCCCCCTGCTCGTCGCAGCGGCCATCGCCCTGCCGGTCACGGCCGCCCATGCATCCGTGACGTCGCAGGCGGCGACGGCCCAGGTCGCCGCCGACTCCTGCAGCAAGGCATCTGCCGACGCGAGGGCCTGGCTGAAGCGGCTCAACAAGCCGACCACCGGTTCATGGTCGGTCCTCCGCAATAGGATCTACAGTGTGACGGAGGGCATGTGGAACGGCGTCACCAAACAAGCGGGCCTAAAGATCGCGACGCGGCTGACCAACCGTTGCCGCTGACCGCGTCTCCCGCCCGGGATGCTCACTGACCGCGTCTCCCGCCCGGGATGCTCACTGACCGGGTGATGCTCGCTGACCGGGTGACGACGGCGACGAGGGCGGACCACCCCCGTCGCCTCTCACCGGTGGCCCAAGCCGCCCGGGCGGGGACGCCGCGGCCTCGCCGAGCCCCAGGCAAGATCCGCCACCTGCCCGTCCACCCCGACCTACGCCAGGCCCTCACCGACTGGCTCCAGGCACGCGCCGGCTGGAAAGGCGCCCGTACCGCGGCCGCCGGTCAAGACCTGTTCGAGCAGGCCCGAGCTTCCGGCGGCCGGCCCGTCCGACCTGACTGTCCGGGCCGACCCTGTGCTTCACGGGGCTTATCCGGACCTGATCCAGGAAACAGACCCTAAGTCCTTTCGACGGGGACAGGCTCATCCTCGAGTACCAGGGAGATTGGCATCAGGCCGGAAACTTGTTCCTTCACCTCCCGGAGCAGAGGATCCTGACGGCGATCGACAGCTTCACAGTCAGGAACGCGCCGTTCTTCCGCCTTCTGTTCTCCCCTCACGTACCTGCGTACTTCGACGCCATGGACCACATGCTCGAATACGACTTCGAAACCGTCGTCTCGGGTCACATGGCCCTCTTCGGCACTCCAGAGGACGTGCAGACGAATCGCGAGTACATCCGCGACCTGCGAATCTCCGCCACCGAGGCACTGCGCGAGGTGGGCGTGAAGGAGGCCGCCGCCGCTGCTGGCGTGCCGTACGACAATCGGCAGGCACAGCTCAAGGTCTGGATGGACGCGGTCGTCGCCCGCGCGGCAGAGCTCATGCCGGCGTCCTGGGACAAGCGGCTCGGAGGAACCGACATCTTCCTCACCGACAATCTCAACGCCGTCGCATGGAGCGTCTTCATCGACTAACCAATCCACCCGCGACCGGTGGTAGTTCAACCATCACCAGAAGGGAGCAATCCCACGTCCGAAACCTCTGCCCCACGGTGGTATTCGTGCACGGCGCCTTCGCGGACGCGCCCGCCTTCGGCGGGGTGACCCGCGAACTGTCCGCCTCCGGCTACAACGTCGTCGCGGCGCCGAACCCGCTACGCGGCTCGCCTCTGACGCGGCCGCCGTCGCGAACGTGGTGCGGGCGGTCGACGGGCGTTGAGGATGGCGAGGGCCCTGGATGCGACGGTCCGTCCCGGCTCGTGTGCGCCGCCCGCCATCAGCTCAGGGGGAGGCCGACGTAGTTCTCGGCGAGAGAGGCCTGCGCCGCGGGCGAGCCGGCCGTGTAGCGCAGCTGGGAGAGCTGGAGCCGGTAGTCGAACGGGGTCTGGTGCGGGTCCCTGTGCAGCATCGAGGTCATCTGGTAGGAGAAGTGCTCAGCCCGCCACACCCGCCGCAGCGCGGCCTCGGAGTAGCCGCCGAGCAGCTCCTCCTCGCCGCCGGTGAGCGCCCGCGCCAGCAGGGTCACGTCCGCGGCCGCGAGGTTCAGGCCCTTGGCCCCGGTCGGCGGGACGATGTGCGCGGCGTCCCCGGCGAGGAACAACCGGCGGTGACGCATGGGCTCGGCGACGAAGCTGCGCATCGGCGTGATGCTCCTGTCGGTGATCGGGCCGCGCTCCAGCTTCCAGTCGCCCTCCACCGCGAAGCGGGTCTCCAGCTCGTCCCAGATCCGCTCGTCGGGCCAGTCGGCGAGGTCGTCACGCGGATCGACCTGCAGGTAGAGGCGGCTGACGTGGGGGGAGCGCATGCTGTGCAGCGCGAAGCCGCGCTCGTGGTGGGCGTAGATCAGCTCCTGGCACGACGGCGGTACGTCGGCCAGGATGCCCAGCCAGGCGAACGGGTAGTCGCGCTGGAAGGTGGTGATCGACGGCATGGCGGCCCTGCCGATGCCGTGGAAGCCGTCGCAGGCCACCACGAAGTCGCAGCGCAGCTCGTGCTGTCCGTCGTCGTGCCGGTACCGCACCACCCCCGTGTCGGGGTCGGCCGACAGCGCCTCCGCCTCGAAGAGCAACGGGCCTTCGCGCAGCGCGATCAGGTCCTTGACCACCTCGGTCTGCGCGTAGACCATCACCGTCCTGCCGCCGGTCAGCGAGGGGAAGTCGATGCGGTGCGACTCGCGGTCGAAGCGGAGCTCGATGCCCTCGTGGACCAGGCCCTGCCTGTCCATCCGCGCGCCCGCGCCGCAGGCGCGCAGCACGTCGACGGTGTTCTGCTCCAGAACCCCGGCCCGCTGGCGGTGCTCGACGTGCTCACGGGTGCGGCTCTCCAGGATGACGTTGTCGACACCCCGGGCCGACAGCAGGTGGCCGAGGAGCAGCCCGGCGGGGCCGGCGCCGATGATTCCCACCCGGGTGTGCGTCATGGTGACTCTCCTTCGAGGACTTGCTGGGCGACGGCGAAGGCGGCGTTGGCCGCGGGCACCCCGCAGTAGACCGCGCACTGCAGCAGCACCTCGCCGATCTCGTCGGGGGCGAGCCCGTTGCGGAGCGCGGCGCGCACGTGCATGGCGAGCTCGTCGAGGTGGCCGCGGGCGACGAGCGCGGTGAGGGTGACGCAGCTGCGGGTGCGACGGTCCAGGCCCGGACGGGTCCAGATCTCGCCCCAGGCGTAGCGGGTGATGAGGTCCTGGAAGTCGCGGGTGAAGGCGGTGGTACGGGCGATCGCCCGGTCCACGTGCGCGTCTCCCAGCACCTCCCTCCGCACGCTCATCCCCGCCAGAGTGGCCAGGTGGGTGGGCGGGTGGGCGGGCAGGTGGGCGAGCAGCGCGGAGGTGACGGCGGCGGGCTGGTCGACGCCCGCCAGGTGGGCGGCCCCCGCGACCTCGACCAGCGTGGCCCGCGGGATGCCGTCGGCCAGCTCTCTGGCGTGCGCGGGTGGCGTGGCCGGGTCGTCCCGGCCCGCCAGGACCAGGGTGGGGGCCGTGATCCGGGCCAGCGCGCCGCGCAGGTCGTATCCGGCCAGCGCGTCGCAGCAGGCCGCGTAGCCGGCGTCGTCCGTGCCTGCCAGGTCGTCCAGCAGTGCTTGGTCGGCGGGTCCGGCGAACCAGCGGGCGGCGGTCGTGTCCAGCAGCGCGGCGGTGCCGCGGGCCCGGACGAGCCCGGCCCGTTCGCGCCAGGCCGCCGGTTCGCCGAAGCGGGCGGAGGAGCAGATCATGGCCAGGGAGCGCACCCGGGCGGGACGGCGCACGGCCAATGTCGCGCCGATCGCCCCGCCCAGGGAGATGCCCGCGTAGTGGAAGTCGGCGAAGCCCGCCGCGCCGGCCGCCTCCAGCACGAGTTCGGCGAGGTCGTCGACGGTTCGCACGCCGATCGGGCCGGAGCCGCCATGGCCCGGCAGGTCGAACCGGAGCACGCGGAAGGTGCGCGAGAGCGCGGCGAGCTGGGGCTCCCACACGCGCAGGGAGGTGCCGAGCGACGGTCCGAGGACGAGCGGCCGGCCGCCCTCCGGCCCGTCCAACCGGTAGTGCAGCATGGTCACTCCGCCTCTCCCAGGGCGCGCGCGACGAGCGCGGCAGCGGCACCGGGCGTCCCGGTCACGCGCAGGTTGGAGCGCATGCGCTCGGGATGGACCCGCAGGCCGGCGACCAGTTCGGCGGCGTCGGCCGCTGCGCCGGCCACCAGGCGCAACGCCTCCCGCAGCGGCTGCCACTCGGCGTGCCAGGCCCCGGCGGGGCGTTCGTCCTCGGCGGCGAGCGAGCCGTACAGGATCGCGGCCAGCGCGGGCACCTGGCGGGCCGCGGCCGCGATCATCACGGCTCTGACCGGGTTGCGCTTGTGCGGCATGGACGACGACCCGCCGCCGACGCCCTCGGAGACCTCACCGACCTCGGTGCGGGACAGCACCAGGACGTCGGCGGCGAGCTTGCCCAGCGCCCCGGCGGTGAAGGCCAGGGCTCCGGCCAGGTCCGCGACGGGGGCGCGCAGCACGTGCCAGGGCAGCACGGGCTCGGCCAGCCCCGTCTCGGCCGCGAAGCGGGCCAGGACGGCCGGGCCGCCGGGCTGCTCCAGCGTCCCGGCCGGGCCGCCGAGCTGGGCCGGCAGCGCCTGCCGCACGGCGTGCAGGCGGGTGCGCGCGCCACGGGCGAGCGCGTGCCAGCCCGCCGCCTTGAGGCCGAACGTGGTGGGCACGGCCTGCTGGGTGAGCGTCCTGGCGGCCATCGGGGTGTCGCGGTGGTCGGCGGCGAGCCCGGCCAACGCGGCGCCGACCCGGTCGAGGTCCGCCAGGGCCGGACCGAGGGCGCGACGGGCGACCAGCATGAGCGCGGTGTCCATGATGTCCTGGCTGGTGGCGCCCCGATGCACGGACGGGCCGTGCGGGCCCACCGCCGCCCGGAGCTCCTCCACCAGCGGGATCACCGGGTTGCCGCCCGAGCGTGCCCTGACCACCAGGCCGGGCAGGTCGAACTCCCCGGCCTGGGCGGCGGCCGTCACGGCGTGGGCGGCCTCCCGCGGCACCAGGCCGAGGGCGGCCTGGGCGCGTGCGAGCGCGGCCTCGGCGTCGAGCATGGCCTGGAGGACCGCCCGGTCGCCGGTGGCCTGGGCCGCCGCGCGCATGGGCGACAGCAACCCGAAGTCGGCCGACGCCCCGATGTCGGGCAAGGCCCCTGTGGCAGCCGAAGTCCCTGTGTCAGCCGAAGTCAAGGAAGACCGTCTCCTTCTCCCCTTGCAGGTGGACGTCGAAGCGGTAGGTGGCGTCGG
The DNA here is from genome assembly GCF_040614375.1 of Nonomuraea sp. NPDC005983. Taxonomy (NCBI): domain Bacteria; kingdom Bacillati; phylum Actinomycetota; class Actinomycetes; order Streptosporangiales; family Streptosporangiaceae; genus Nonomuraea; species Nonomuraea sp. NPDC005983. The sequence goes on along the minus strand of NZ_JBEXUP010000071.1, from coordinate 22,679 downwards.
CCTCGCGCGTGGGCAGCAGCGTCTGCCGCCGGTGCGCGGGCAGGGAGTCGAGGAAGGCGTCCGGCCGCAGGTAGATGCGGGTGAACAGGTGGTGGAGCAGCCCTCGGGCGAACACGCAGACACTGATGTAGCCGTTGCCCGGCACCCGCGTGCGCAGCGTCCAGTGCCCGTCGGCGTCGGTCGTGACCCGGCCGAAGCCGGTGAAGTCCACGCCGTGCCTGCCGATGCTCTCGCCGGTCACCGGGTCGCGGCGCATCGAGCCCGGCGCGCCCGTGAGCCGTCCCGCCGGGTCCGCCTGCCAGAACTCCAGCAGCGAGTCCGGCACCGGGGCGCCGGCGCCGTCGTGGACCCGGCCGTGGATCGTGATGCCGTCCAGGGCGATGTCGGAGCCGCCGGGGAAGGGCAGCGCGTACCCGTAGAACGGGCCGACGGTCTGCGACGGGGTGGGCTTCACCTGGCCTCCTCCGTCCAGATCGCGGCCGGGCCGTCCAGCACGATGTCCCAGCTGTAGCCGAGCGACCACTCCGGCACCGACAGGCCGTGGTCGTAGGAGGCCACCAGCCGGTCCCTGGCGACGGGATCGGTGACCGACTGCAGGATCGGGTCGTAGGGGAAGAGCGGGTCGCCGGGGAAGTACATCTGGGTGACCAGCCGCTGGGCGAACGCGGTGCCGAACAGGGAGAAGTGGATGTGCGCCGGCCGCCAGGCGTTGACGTGGTTGCGCCACGGGTAGGCGCCGGGCTTGATCGTGGTGAAGGCGTAGCGGCCGTCGTCGTCGGTGAGGCAGCGTCCGGCGCCGGTGAAGTTGGGGTCGAGCGGCGCGGGATGGTCGTCGCGTCGGTGCCGGTAGCGGCCTGAGGCGTTGGCCTGCCAGATCTCCACGAGCTGGCCGCGGACCGGGCGGCCGGCCCTGTCGAGCACCCGCCCCCGCACGATGATCCGCTCGCCGAGCGGCTGCCCGGGGTGCTGGCTGGTGAGGTCGGAGTCCAGCGCGGTGACGTCGGTGACGCCGAACACCGGCCCGGTCAGCTCGGCGGCCTCGGGGTCGCGCACCGGCATCAGCGGCTGCTTGGGGTGACGCAGCACGCTGCTGCGGTAGGGGGCGTAGTCGCGTGCGGGATGGTCGCCCTGCCCGCCCTGACGGCCGGCGATCTCGCGGTCGATGTCGTGCTGGGTGAGGGGGGACGCCATGCGGTTCACCTTTCGAGGACGATGGCCAGGCCCTGGCCGACGCCGATGCAGAGGGACGCCAGACCGGTGCCGGAACCGGCCACGGCCAGCTGGTGGGCGACGGCGCCGGTGATCCGGGCTCCCGAGGCGCCGAGGGGATGCCCGAGGGCGATGGCCCCGCCGTGCCGGTTGACGATCGCGGGGTCGAGGCCGGGAAGCTCGGCCAGGCAGCCCAGCGCCTGGGCGGCGAAGGCCTCGTTCAGCTCGACGGTGCTCAGCTCGCCCAGGCCCTTGCCCGCTCGGGCCAGCGCCCTGGTGATCGCCTCGACCGGGCCGAGGCCGAAGTAGCGGGGTTCGAGCGCGCTGACCGCGGACGTGACGACCCTGGCGAGCGGCTCCCGGCCGCGCAGCCCGTCCTCGTCGGTCAGGAGGAGGGCCGCCGCGCCGTCGCTGAGCGGTGAGGAGTTCCCGGCGGTGACCGTGCCGCCGGGCCGGAAGGCCGGTTTGAGGCGGGCGAGCGCCTCCAGTGAGGTGTCGTCGCGGATGCCCTCGTCACGGGTGACGCCGGCGATCGGGACGAGTTCGCGCTCGACGTCCGCCTCGGCCGCCTTCCGGTGACTGGCCAGCGCGAAGCCGTCCTGCGCCGCCCGGCTGACGGAGTGGCGTTCGGCGATCAGCTCGGCGCCCTCGCCGAGCGCGATCGTGTGCTCGACCGGCATCTTCGGGTTCACCAGCCGCCAGCCGAGCGTGGTGGAGACCAGCTCGCCGCCGCCGGCGGGGAAGGCGCGCTCCGGCTTGGGCAGCACCCACGGCGCGCGGGTCATCGACTCCACGCCGCCGGCGATCACGACCGACGCGTCGCCCAGGGCGATCGCCCGGTACGCCTGGATGACGGCCTCCATGCCCGAGCCGCACAGGCGGTTCACCGTCACGCCCGGCGTGCTCAGGGGCAGCCCGGCCAGCAGCGCGGCCATGCGGGCGACGTTGCGGTTCTCCTCGCCGGCGCCGTTGGCGTTGCCGAGGATCACCTCGTCGGCGTGCTCCTGGCCGTTGCGCTCGGCGAGCGCCCTGATGACGTGCGCGGCGAGGTCGTCGGGGCGGAGGCCCGCCAACGCGCCGCCGTACCGCCCGAACGGGGTGCGGACGGCGTCCAGGACGTAGACGGCTCTCATGCGATGACCTCCGCTCCGGTACGGCTGCGCAGCTCGGCGAGTTCGACTCCCCGCGCGGTCTCCACCAGCTTCAGCCCGTGGCCGGTGACGTCGAGAACGGCCAGATCGGTGACGATCCGGTCGACGCACGCGCGCCCGGTGAGCGGCAGCGAACACTCCTGGACGATCTTCGGCGAGCCGTCCCTGGCCGTATGATCCATGATTACGATGACCCTTCCCGCGCCGTGGACGAGGTCCATCGCCCCGCCCATGCCCCTGACGAGCCTGCCGGGAACCATCCAGTTGGCCAGGTCGCCGCGGGCCGACACCTGCATCGCGCCCAGCAGGGCGACGTCGATGTGGCCGCCGCGGATCATCCCGAACGACAGCGCGGAGTCGAAGAACGACGCGCCCGGCAGCACGGTCACCGTCTCCTTGCCCGCGTTGATGAGGTCGGGGTCGACCTGGTCCGCGTCCGGGTAGGGCCCGACGCCCAGGATGCCGTTCTCCGAGTGCACGGTCACGGCCACGCCCGGCGGCAGGAACGACGGGACGCGGGTGGGCAGCCCGATGCCGAGGTTGACGTAGTCGCCGTCGCGCAGCTCGGCGGCCGCCCGGGCGACCACCTCGTCCCGGGTCCAGCTCATGCCACGGTCCTGTTCTCGATGCGCTTGTCGGCGGCCTGTTCCGGGGTGAGCGGGACGACCCGCTGGACGAAGACGCCGGGCAGGTGGATCTCGTCGGTGCCGAGGGCGCCGGGCTCGACCAGCTCCTCCACCTCAGCGATGGTGATTTTTCCCGCCATAGCGGCGAGCGGGTTGAAATTTCGGGCAGCCTTGGCGAAGACCAGGTTGCCCAGCCGGTCGCCCTTGGCCGCGCGGACCAGCGCGAAGTCGGTGGTGATGCCGCGCTCCAGCACGTACCGCCTGCCGTCGAACTCGCGCACCTCCTTCGGCGGCGAGGCCACCGCGACCGAGCCGTCGGGAGCGTGCCGCAGCGGCAGCCCGCCCTCGGCGACCGGCGTGCCGACTCCCGCCGGGGTGTAGAAGGCGGGGATGCCGCAGCCGCCGGCGCGCAGCCGCTCGGCCAGGCTGCCCTGCGGGGTCAGCTCCACTTCGAGCTCCCCGGCCAGGTACTGCCGGGCGAACTCCTTGTTGTTGCCGATGTAGGAGGCGGTCACCCGGGCGATGCGACGGGCGGCCAGCAGGACGCCGAGGCCGCCTCCGTCGACGCCGCAGTTGTTGGACACGACGCCGATGCCGCGCACGCCGATGTCGTAGAGGGCTTGGATCAGCACGTTCGGGATGCCGCTGAGGCCGAAGCCGCCGACCGCGAACGTCGCGCCGTCCCGCACCCCGGCCAGGGCCTCCCCAGCGTTGGTGATCACCTTGTCTGTCCGCACGAGGCTCCGATGTGTTCGCTAGGTGAACTATTTTTCGCTATCGTGCCGTCGAGTATCCGTATCGGAGGTGCCGATGTCCAGCCCCGAAGAGCCGGCCGGAGCGCTGGAGCGCGGGCTGGCCGTCGTCCGCGTGCTGTCCGCCGAGCCGCCGTACCGGCCTCGACGCCTGCGCGCCACGGACCTGGTCCGGCTCACCGGCCTCGCCAGGTCCACGGTCGACCGGATCGTGGCGACCCTCGTCCACCTCGGCTACCTTCGGGCCGAGGACCGCGAGGTGCTGCTCGCCCCGCCGCTGATGGAACTGGGCGAGGCGTACCTGGCCTGCTCCGGGCTCCCCGCGGCGCTCGCCTCCCACGCCGGACGGCTCGCGGTGGAGCTGGACGAGTCGACCTCCCTCGCCGTCCTCGACCAGAGCGGGGCCCGGTTCGTCAGCCGGTTCACCCGGCGGCGCACGCTGTCGGTGGTCTTCCGGGTCGGCGACCTGCTTCCGGCCGACCGGTGCGCCGCGGGCCTGGCCCTCCTCGATCCGAGCAGGCCATGGGCGGAAGACGACCAGCTCGTCGAGCCCGGCCTGGTGGCGGTCGCCGTCCCGGTGCGCGACCCGGCGGGCGCGGTCGTCTGCGCGCTCAGCGTCGTCAGCCACACCAGCAGGCACACCGTCTCCACCCTGCGTGAGCGCGCGCTGCCCGCCATGCGCGCCACGGTCGCCGAGATGGAGGCCGCCCTGGCTCGCGCGCAGAGCTGCGGTCCGCCTGACACGGCGGGCGTGGACGACTCCCTGGCCGCCAAGCGGGAACTGGGCGCGGGCTTCCTGCAGTCGCTGGCGCGCGGGCTCGCCGTCCTGGTGAGCCTCGGCACGGCGCGCGGCGGCCTGACCCTGGCGTCCGCCGCCAAGGTCACCGGCCTGCCGCGCGCCACCGTCCGGCGCGCCCTCCTGGTGCTGGAGCGGCTCGGATACGCGGCCGCCGACGACGGCAGGTTCGTCCTCCTGCCCAGGGTGCTCGAACTGGGGTACGCGCCTGTGTCGGCGAGGAGCTTCGGCGAGGTCGTCCAGCCTCACCTGGCCGACCTGGTGGCCAGGGTGAACGAGTCGGCCTCGGTCGCGGTGCTCTCCGGCGACGAGGTCGTCTACGTGGCACGCGTGCCCACGGTCAGCATCATGAGCGTCACCATCGGCATCGGCACGCGCTTCCCCGCGTACGCGACCTCGATGGGCCGGGCGCTCCTGGCCGACCTGCCCGAGGAGCGCCTGGCCGGGATCGTCCCGCAGCCGCTGACCCCGTACACGGTCGGCTCAGCGGCCGAGCTGGCGGCGGCCGTGCGCCAGGCGGCGGTGGACGGCTACGCCCTGGTCGACCAGGAGCTGGAGGAGGGGGTGCGATCCATCGCCGTTCCCGTCCGCGATCGCGACGGGCGGGCCGTCGCGGCGGTGAACGTGGCCACGCACGCCGGCCGCGGCACCCCCGCCGAGCTCGTCCGCGACGTCCTGCCCGCGCTTCTCGAGGCCGCCGCGCGCATGGAAGCGGACCTGGCGCACGTCCGCGTCACCCCGTAGGGACGAGAGCCGGTGGGGCCGCCCGCCCCGGAAGGCCGTGAGGTCCGTCCTGTCTGCCGTCGGCCGTCCCGGGCCGAGCATTAATCAAAGACTTGCGCAGTTGAGCAATTATGGGCCAGGCTGTGTCGCAACTTTGTCTTCTCTGTGGAGGAATCCGTTCGTGGATGGTTATTGGGTGCAGCTCGCCCTCGTGGCGGTGCTGGTCGTGATCAACGCGATCTTCGCGGGCAGCGAGCTCGCGCTGGTCACTCTGCGGGAGGGCCAGTTGCGCCGCCTGGAGCAGCAGGGCGCCGGGGGACGGGTCCTCGCCCGGCTGGCTCGTGACCCGAACCGCTTCCTGGCCACCATCCAGATCGGCATCACCCTGGCGGGCTTCCTGGCCTCGGCCACCGCGGCGGTCACCCTGTCGGAACCGCTGGCGCCGCTGCTGGGCTTCCTCGGAGGCGCCGCGTCCCCCGTCGCGATCATCCTGGTGACGCTGGCGCTGACGTTCGTGACGCTGGTGTTCGGCGAGCTGGCGCCCAAGCGGGTGGCCATGCAGCGCGCGGAGACCTGGGCTCTGCTGGTCGCCCGCCCGCTCAGCCTGCTGTCCAGCCTGTCACGCCCGGTCATCTGGGTCCTGGGCAAGTCGACCGACGTCGCCGTCCGCCTGATCGCCGACGGCGCCGGGCGACTCCGTGACGGTCGGCGCCTGGCGCATCGAGATCACCGGGATCGACCGCCACGCGATCACGCAGGTCCGCCTCCACCCTGTCGCCACCGAAACGGCCGTCTCACCGTCGGCGGACCCCGGTGACTGACGGCGGCCAGGCCGGGCGAAGCCCCGGCGAGAAAGCTCCGTCATGTGCCGTAACCTGGCACTATTACCTCGAAGCACGTGCGGGAAGGACAGGCTGATGGGATCTCTCAGCCCGACACACTGGCTGATCGTGGCGATCGCCGCCGTTCTGCTGTTCGGCGCGAAGAAGCTGCCTGACACCGCCCGTTCGGTGGGCCGCTCGCTGCGCATCTTCAAGGCCGAGGTCACCCAGGCGGGCCACGACGGCGAGCAGCAGCCGCTCGCCGCCCCCACCCCGTCGACCCTCACCCCGTCGGCCATGGAAGAGCAGGCCAGGCAGCTGGAGGAGCAGGCCGCGCGGCTGCGCGCCCAGGCCGCCGCGGAAGGCAAGGACAAGCCCGCCGCCGGCTGACGGCGGGCAGGCGCGCAGCCTATCCAGACCGCGCACCTAGACTGGGCGCCTGCCAGACCGGGCGGACGGAAGAGAGCGGCTGTGGCGACGAGCGGTTTCGACGATCCTCCCCCCGCGGTGCTGGCCGAGGCGGCGGCCGCGTTCGGGATGCTCGCCTCGCCGCCGCGGCTGCACATCGTCTGGGCGCTGGCGCAGGGCGAGAGCGACGTGAGCGGGCTGGCCGAGCGGGTCGGCGGCGCCTTGCCCGCGATCAGCCAGCACCTGGCGAAGCTCAAGCTCGCCGGTTTCGTGCGCTCCCGCCGTGAAGGGCGCCGGGTGGTCTATCTGGTCGACAACCAGGACGTCGTGGCCACCGTCCAGTGGCTGGTGGGGCAGCTGGCCGAACGCGCCGGCCATCCGGTAGCGGCACGACGCGCCCGTGGTCTGGGCGCCTGAAGCGCCGGCAGCCGCCTCCCTGAAGGCGCGGCCCGATCGCCTGGCCGACGTCGCCGAACTCGCCAGGCTCGAGGTGCTGCGACGGCTGGGAAGCGCCCCGCGCGGGCTCGTCGAATCGCAGGCCGAGGAGCGCCTGCTGCTGCACGGCGAGAACACGATCATCGCCCGGCGCCCGCCCTCGTGGCCGCGACGGCTGGCGCGCATCCGCTGCGGGTGGCGGCGGGCGCGCTGGCGGCCATCGGCGTGCTGCTGCCGCCCTCGCCGGCGGCCGGCGCGCTCGGCCTGACCGTGCTGCCGGTCACGTACTACGTGCTGCTCACCGTGGTGGCCGCGCTGTACGGCGGGGCCTTGCTGGCGCTCACCCACTGGACGGATCGGCGCACGAACCTCGACCTTTCGCCGGTCCGAGTCACGCCCGCGCTCAGTCCGGCCGGGCGACCGTGACGAGGACCGCGATCGGCGCCGCCACGCACGCCGCGACCCGGCCTCGCTGCCCGAAGGCGGCGACCTTTCAACCGGCTACGGTCAACGGCGTGCGGCGGACCATCACGCTGGAGATCGTAAACCTCGCCCGGCGAAAGGTTCACGTGCAGATCAGCGGTGACCCGCTCAATGTTCACCCGGGCCAACCCGAAGTCGTCACGATCTCCTGTGAGGATGCCACGGCTGGTACGACCTGACGGTCACCTGCCCCGACGACCCCCTCTTCCTGCGCCGGCTCGCGGGTCACATCGAGAACGGCGCGCCCAGCGTCTCCGGATGAAGTACTCCAGAAAGGCATGTCCCCATGTGCCACAGTCATGATCACTCCCACGATCTCCCGGAGGGGACGGCCGCGTTCGCGGACCTGTCCGTGCCGGAGAGTGAGCTGCCCCCCACTGACGTCAGCCGGCGCCGCTTCCTGCTGAACAGCGGCCTGCTCGGCGCCGCGACTGTCGGCGTGACCGCCCTGGGCGGCCTGGCCGCGGCGCGTCCCGCGGCCGCCACCAGCGGCGGCTCGCGCGGCCACCAGTGGCTTGCCGGTGATCACCACGTCCACACGCAGTACAGCTACGACGGCATGTACACCATCGAGCAGCAGGCCGCCGGCGCCATCAAGCACGGCCGCCTGGACTGGCTGGTCATCACCGACCACGGGCACGCCGCACACGAGAAGTTCGCGGTCGAGTCCACCTACGCCGACATCGTCGCCTCCCGCGCCAGGCACCCGGAGCTGCTGCTGTGGCAGGGCCTGGAGTGGAACGTCCCCAGCGGCGAGCACGCCACGGTGTTCTTCGACGGCGCCCGCGACGAGGTCCAGCTGCTGCGCGCGTTCGAGCGGCTCTTCGACTCGCGGATCAACGGCACCGGCGCGAGCACCCCGGCCAACGAGGCGAAGGCGCTGGAGGCGCTCGGCTGGCTCGACACCGCCCTGCGCACCGGGTCGGCGAACTCCGCGCTGTTCCTGATCAACCACGTGATGCGGCGCGGCCGCTTCTCCCCGCGCGACCTGCGAGCCTTCCGCGACGCCGCCCCGCACATCGCGGTCGGTATGGAGGGCGCGCCCGGCGCCCAGAACGAGCCCCGGGCCCGCGGCGACTACAACAACACCGCCGACGCCAACTCCTGGACCGGCTGGCGGCCGGAGCACTACCCGACCTACGGCGGCTTCGACTCGATGACCGGCATCCTGGGCGGCATGTGGGACTCGATGCTCGCCGAGGGCAAGGGCTGGTGGATCACCACCAACTCCGACGGCCACTTCTACCACAACGACACGATCATTGAGCCCCAGCGGCCCGGCGACTGGTACGACCAGCACGGCAAATACCCGGACCCGATCGACGGCGGCGTCCCGCAGCGGCATGCCGACTTCTGGCCCGGCCAGTTCAGCCGGACCGTCGTCGGTGCGACCTCGCGCAGCCACGGCGCGGTCATGGAGGCTCTCAGGGCCGGCCGCGTCTGGGTGTCGATGGGCGGTCTCATCGACGGCCTGCACGTTGACGCGCACGCCCCCGGCAACGCGCCGGTCACCCTCGGCGGCCGGCTATCGGTGCGACGAGGCGACGACGTCACCGTCACCATCTCCGTCGACCTGGCCGGCCGCCCCAACGCCAACGACGAGGTACCCAGGCTGGCCCGCCTGGACCTGATCCGCGGCGCGGTCACGGGTCCCGCCACCGACCCCGACACCTTCACCGCCCCGGACGTGCGCGTCGTCGAGTCGTTCACGCCGAACGGCAGGGCCAGGGTCGCCGAGTTCCACTACAGGTTCCGTGACGTTCGCGAGCCGTTCTACTTCCGGCTGCGCGGTACCGACGGCAAGCGCAGCGCCGCCGGAGGCCTTGAGCCGGCCGCCGACACGGGCCCCAACGAGAACCCGTGGAACGACCTCTGGTGCTACACCAACCCGATCTTCGTAGAGGTGGCGTGAATGCCAGGCCGGTTCCCGCCTGGTTCACCGACGCCAAGCTCGGCATCTTCCTCCATGGGGGCGCGTGTTCGGTGCCCGCCTGGGCCGAGCCCGTCGGCGAACTGGGAGCCATCGACCGCCGCGGCCCGCACCGCGATCTGATCGCCGACCTCGCCACCGCCACCCGGGCCCGGGGGCTGCGTTTCGGCGTCTACTACTCAGGCGGGCTCGACTGGTACGCGAGCCGCTGGGCCGTCTGGTCAACGACCGTTGGGATGGCGCGCTACTGCCGGGGTGTCAGCTTCTCCTTCGGCTACAACCGCAACGAGGGCCCAGAGCACTTGCTGGATCCAGCAGGCGCGGTTCGCCTGCTGGTGGGCGTCGTCTCGCGCGGTGGCAACCCGCTGCTCAACATCGGCCCGAAGGCCGACGGCACGTTGCCCGGCGAGCAATATGCCGTCCTGGAAGGTGTCGCATTCTGGATGGCCCACCACGCTTCCGCTGTGCACGCGACCCGGCCGATGGAGCCGGGGCCGTGCCGGACGGAGTCCTGGTCACCTCAGCCGAGCTCGGCACACAACTGCCCGCCGTGCTCCGATTCGTCCTCACGACATAGTCGAGCTGCGGACAAGCGACTGCGGGCGTTCCCACGCGCCCGCTGGCGCGCAGCCTGTGGGCGGTCACGCAACCGATGCTGCTGGGCCTATGGTTGAGGACATCGTCATGGGTGATCCGTATGGTTACATGGCCATTCATGATGGGACACGCGATGCTTGCGGTGGGAATCGGCCTCGCGGCCATAGCTCCCGCCGCCCCACAGGCATCTCCGCTCTCCGTGATGACCTGGAATGTCTGCGCCGGCACCAACCCATACTGCTCCTTCTACCGCAGGAGCGTACAAGATCTGGCGTGGAACATCGGCCGGTACGCCCTCACGGGGCCGATCAAGCCCGACGTGATCTTCCTGCAGGAGTTCTGCACGGGCGCTGCCGGGGCGCTGGAGCTCTGGCTGGAAAAGCAGACCGGCCGGATGTGGACCGTCCAGTCGTGGGGCCTCACCTCGAACGACGGCACCCCCTATGCGTGCCATCCCGACCACCAGGGCGGCTCGCGTGGCGTCCAAAGCGTCACCGTTGCGGTGGCCGACCACGCGGCCACTTTCCAGACATACCCGCTGACCTCGCCGCCGTGGTATGTGAAGCGCAGCGCGCTCTGCGCGACAATCTCCGCCAAGCGGGTCAAGGTCTGTGGCACCCACCTGTCGGCCGGACTGCCCAATGACGACCGGCAGCCGGGCGCGCCGTACCGGAAACAGCAGATCAGGGAGTTGATGGCGGCTGCAGCGCAACCCGGCTACCGGGCCGTCTTCGGCGGGGATCTCAACGTCGCGCCGCCGGACAGCGACTACGGCAGCGCCGCAGGCCGCCGGGCCATCGTCCCCGCCTACAAGGCGTATGACGAATGCGACCAGCGTGGCGGCCGCCGTACGGGACGGTGGACACACACCAGTACCCGCGAAGACGGCAGCGTGACGAAGAAGCTCGACTACCTGTTCGCCCCCAAGGGCAGCGTACGGCAGTGCCACGTCGAGCAGCGGACATCCACCTCCGACCACATGCCGCTCTACGTCAAGGTGGCGCTGTAGGGCTCAGTAGTCACCACATCCGAAAAGGCTCGCTGCCCCCCAAACCCTCCGCTCTGGCCAGAACCTCACTCCCCGGGAAACGATCACGCTACTTTGGGATAGTCGGGCGTGCCGCCGGTGGGCGGCGTAACGTCACGATGGTGACGCCCACGCTGCTGCGCGAGCGCCTGGCCGCCGCCGGACCCGGCGCCGACGTCGTCCTCACCCCGGTCCAGGAAGAGGCGTACCAGGCCACGGCGGACCGCCTCAACGCGATGTGGCCCGGCCGCTGATTTGACGCCTGGTCGCCGACGCCCGGTCCCCGATGTCCGGCCGCTGACCCGACGCCTGGCCGCCGACGTTCGTCCGGCCGTGGCCGGTAGCGCGGCGGTAGCCGGCGAGGCGCCGGCGGCCCCGGACTCCTGGCGCAGGCCGGCCTCGGGTCGCGACACGGCTGCCATCCGGGTCGTTCGTCCCGCTCAGGCCTATGCTGGCAGGAGTCCTGCGGCCGGGGGAGGACGTTCGTCCAGGACGCCGCCGGCCGTCCCGGTGTTCGCGACGGGAGATGCCGATGTCCGCTGAGCAACCGATTCTGGTGACCGGCGCCGCGGGGAGCGTCGGAGCCGTCGGCCGGACGGTGGTCGAGAACCTCCGCAGGCGGAACCTGCCGGTCCGCGCCCTGGTCCATCGCGAGGACGACCGGGCTGAGGCGCTGCGCGCCACGGGTGCGGAGGTCGTCGTCGGCGATCTCACGCTCGCGGCGGACGTCGCCGGGGCGATGGCCGGCTGCGACCGCATGTACTTCGGCATGAGCGTGTCGTCGCAGTACCTGGAGGCGGCCGTCACGGCGGCCGCGGTCGCGCGCGACCACGGGCATCTGGACGCGTTCGTCAACATATCGCAGATGACGGTGGCCCAGATGGACCTGACCAGCACGTCAGAGTCCATCCAGCAGCGGGCGCACTGGCTCGCCGAACAGGTTCTCAACTGGTCGGGCCTCCCCGTCATCCACGTCAGGCCCACCGTGTTCATGGAGAATCCGCTCTTCCAGAAGTTCGCCTTCGCCTCGATCGTGAAGGACGGCACGATTCGGCTGCCGTTCGGCTCCGGGCGCACCTCTCCGATCGCGGCCCGGGACGTCGCCGAGGTCGTCACGGAGATCCTGGCGAACCCGTCCCCGCACATCGGCCGCACCTACCATCTGACCGGCCCGGCCGCCCGCGACCTGCACGCCATGGCCGTGGCGCTCTCCGTGGTGCTGGGCCGGCCCGTCACCTACGTGGACGTGCCCTACGAGCAATGGGTCGACCGGGACCTGGCCGCGCTGGGGCTTCCGGATCATCTCTTCGAGCATCTCGCGACGATGGCGCGCCTCCATGCGCAGAACCGCTACGACCGCGTGTCGCACGACGTCGAGACGATCACCGGAAGGCCGGCGTCGAGCCTGGAAGAGTACGTCAAGGACAATCCCCAGCTTTTCGGAGAGTGACCCCGGCGTCGATGACCTTGCGGCATTCGTCATGAAACATCCGCTGGATCCCGATTTGCGGTGCGATAGCAAAGGAAAGACCGGGACGCTAAGTTTGAAGATCAGCGAATGCGACATATGAGGAGAAGCTTTCGTGGCGGACGAGTCACTCCTGCCTGACCGGGCAATTCCCCCAAGAATCGACACCACCCGGCCCCATCAAGCCCGGGTGTGGAATTATTGGCTGGGCGGAAAGGACAACTACCCGGTCGACCGCGAGCTTGCCGGGCAGCTCCGGCACGTCTACCCAGGTATGGAGGACATCGCCCGTCACGCTCGGGCGTTCCTGGGGCGTGCCGTCCGGCACCTGGCCGCGGACGCGGGCATCCGGCAGTTCCTCGACATCGGCACCGGATTGCCGACCGTCGACAACACCCACGAGGTCGCCCAGCGGGTGGACCCGAGCTGCCGCATCGTCTACGTGGACAACGACCCCCTGGTGCTGGTGCATGCCCAGGCGCTGCTCACCAGTCACCCCCAGGGCGCCTGCGACTACATCGAGGCGGACGTCCGCGACCCCGACACCATCCTGAACCTGGCGGCCAAGACGCTGGACCTCTCCCGCCCCACCGCGCTCATGCTGCTCGGCGTGATGGGCACCGTCCTCGACGACGATCAGGCACACGCGCTGGTGCGGAACCTGCTGGACGCGCTGCCGCCAGGCAGCTACCTGATCTTCGAGGACGGCACGAACAGCGTCAAACCCGACGCGGCCGCACAGGCCGAGCGACTCCGCGACGAGGGGAAGGTGTACTCCTATCGCCTGCGCAGCCCCGAGGAGATCGCCCGGTTCTTCGACGGCCTTGAACTGGTGGCCCCAGGCGTCGTCTCGGTCTCCCGATGGCGGGTGGAAGCCGAGCTCTTCGGCGTCCCTGACGAGGTGGACGCCTTCGGTGGCGTCGCCCGCAAGCGGTAGTAGCCCTACAGCGTGCCGGCGATCTCGCGGAGGATCGCCGGGGTGGCGGCCGACGGCTGCGCGTGGAGGCCCAGCTGGTTCAGCAGGTGCTGGTAGGGGAGGGCGTCTGACTCCTTGGTGACGTAATGCGCGCCGGCGATCTGTTCGAGATAGACCACATCGTGCAGGTCGGCCTCGGAGAAGCGAAGGATGGTCACCGGTCCGACGCCCCCGACGTCGCCGCCAGAACCGAACGGCAGCACCTGGAGGGTGACGTGGGGCAGCGCGGCCATCTGGTGAAGGTGCTCGAGCTGGGCACGCATCGTCGCGCCGCCCCCGACCTGACGGCGCAGCGCCGCCTCGTCCATCACCACCCAGAGCCTGTGCGGCGCGGGTGACGTCAGGATCTGCTGGCGGTGCATCCGGACCGCGACGCGGCGCTCGATCTGCTCGGCGGGCGCGCCCTCGTGGCCTTGTGCGATGACCGCGCGGGCATACTCCGGCGTCTGCAACAGCCCGGGGACGTACTGGATCTCGTAGGTGCGGATCAGGGCCGCGTCCTGCTCCAGCCCGAGGTAGGGCTCGAACCAGTCGGGTATCACGTCGCGGTAGTTCTGCCACCAGCCGTGCGCGTTGGCCTGCTCGGCCAGGAGGAGCACAGCTGCGCGTTCGGCTTCGTCCACGCCGTACAGGGTGAGGAGGTCGGCCACGTCGCGTGGCTTGAAGCCGGTGCGCCCCAGCTCCAAACGGGTGATCTTGGAGTGCGAGCCCCGGATGACGTATCCCGCTGCTTCGCGGGTGATCCCTCGTGACTCGCGCAGCCGGCGCAACTGCGCGCCGACCAGCATCCGTAGCGCTGTCGGCCCGGGCTGACGGGACTCCCCACCAGGGATATCGGTCAGACCGCCTATACCGCGAGAACTCGGCATACACGCTCCTATATCGGCAAATCGCCATTGACTGGCCGTCGGACAATCCTGGCACGCGTGCCAGGCCAGCCACCATATTCCCTATTAGCCAGAGATTTGCTGCCTATTCGCGGATGCCAGGTTATTGCGAATTCATGCGCGAAATGGGGGAGTAGCGTGCACGCAGGAACCGGCCCGGAAGCACCGCGCTGCCGCCAGGTCCTGCGGCGCTGCCGGGCGGGCGGTCAGCGGCGCGGCACCGCGGCCACGCCCTCGATCTCCACTGCCAGCTCGGGGGCGGCCAGCGCGGCCACCACGGCGAGGGAGTGGGCCGGCCAGTCGCCGTCCGGGTACCACCTGGCGAACACCTCGGTCCGGGCGACGCGGCAGCCGTCGAGGTGCTCGGTGCCCGCGACCAGCGTCAACAGCTTCACCAGGTGCCCGGGCTCGGCGCCGAGGGATGCGAGCAGCGTCTCGATGTTGGCGAAGGCCTGCCGCGTCTGCGACTCCGCGTCCGGGCCGGCGAGCGTGCCGTCGTCCAGCGCTCCGACCTGGCCGGAGATGAACACCAGCTCGTGGTCGGCGGGCACGCCGGCCAGGTGGCTGTACTGGCCGATCGGCGGTGCGAGGCCGGCGGGGCTCCAACGGCGGACCATGAAATCTCTCCTTCGCCTGACGATGTGACGACCCGGGAGCACACGTCAGGCCGTCGAGGCCCGGCTGCTTCCTCCCGTCTCCGCAGGATTTCAGATGATCGAAAGAATGCTTCAATCCGCTGCACCGGGCCGACGGTGGCGGAAGTCGGCGAGGTGTGCGCGGAGGGTCGGCGGTGGCGGAAGGCGGCGGCTGCCCGCCGCAGAAAGGTGTGGGCCGTGGACCGCCGCGAGCAGAGCCTGGCCGACCTCGGCGGATTCCAGGGCGGCGACCCGGCCCGCTACTACCTCGACGGCCGCTACCGCAGCAGCCCCGCCCCTTCGCAGGCCCGCTCCTGGGGGCTGAAGGTCGCGCTGGACGACCTGCGCGGCGTGGTCCAGGCCGCCGCGGACCACGGCCGCCGCAAGGTGGTCCTCGGCGGCCACTCCTGGGGGGCGACGACCGCGCTGGCGTACGCGGCCTGGGACTTCGCCGGCCGCCCCGGCTACCAGGACCTGTCCGGGCTGCTGCTGATCGACGGCGGCGTGCACGGCGCGTTCGCGGGCGAGGGCGGGACGATCCACAACTCGCCCGCGGAGGTCCGCGCCCGGCTCGCCGCGATCGAGGAGGGCGAGCCGTTCGACGACTACCTGTCGCAGGGGAAGGGGTTCGGCACCCGGCCCGAGCAGGCGGCCATCTGGTACCAGCTCGTCGCCTGGTACGCCCATCGGTACCCGCACGCGCCGTCGGTCCTGGCGGACCGGCTCCCGGAGAAGCTGCGCCCCTCCCGGCCCGTCACCAACGCGGGCCTGCTCGGCTGGCTGGTGCAGGCCGCGCCGGGCACCGCGCCGCAACTGGCGGTCGTGTCCGGACGGCTCGGCGAGGATGGGGACGATGATGGGGACTGGGTGGACGACGGGATGACGCCGCTGTCGCGGGTCGCCGAGGCGATGGCCGGTCCCGAGCCGGGCACGTTCGAGTGGTACTGGCCGCAGCGGCTGAGCCTCGACCTGGACGCCGTCGACCCGTACGCCGACACCGAGTCCGCCAAGCTGCTCGGCCTGCGGCTGTGGCACGCCCGCCGCGTCAACGTGCCGCTGTACGCCTTCGAGAGCGGCCTGGACAAGGGCACGGAGCTGACGGCGGCCCGCTGGGTCGTCAAGCACTCCCGCATCCCCCGGGCCACCTACGCGGGCGATCACGCCATGAAGCACCTCGACCCGCTCTTCGCCGGCCCGGGGCGCAACGAGCTGACCCGCACGCTCGTCCCGTTCCTGCGCGGACTGTAATGGTGCGCATGTCAACGCTTCCGGCGGGGGCGGCGGAGCACGTCGACCCCGCCCGCCTCCCCACGCTGGTGCGCGCCGCCCAGCGTGGCGACGCGCTGGCCATGCAGGAGCTGCTCGCCGCCCTCACCCCGTACGTGGGGCGGCTGGCCGGCCCCATCGCGCTCGACGACGGCCAGGACGCCGCGCAGGAGGCCCTCATCGTCATCTTCACCAGCCTGCGGCAGCTGAAGGAGCCGGCCGCGCTGTTCGGCTGGGCGCGGGCCATCACGGTCCGCGAGGCCGTACGGGTGGCCCGCAAGGCGAGCCGTGCCAGGCCCGCCGAGCTCGACGACGTCCCCGACCGAGGCGACCCGCAGCTGTCGGCCGACGTCCGGGACGTGCTGGAGAGGCTCACGCCGGAACACCGGGCCGTGCTGACCCTGCGTGACCTGGAAGGCCTGGACGAGCAGGCCATCGGCGAGCTGCTGGCCCTGCCCGCGGGCACCGTCAAGTCCAGGCTGTTCCGGGCGCGGCGCAGCTTCAGAAAGGAGTGGGATCGATGACCTGGCCCGTCGCGGAACTCGACAACGTGGCACGGCTGAGAATCCTCGCCGCCGCCCAGCCCAGCGCCCTGTTCGCCGAGGAGGTCGTGGACGCCCCCTTCGACGCGGTGTGGGCCGTGGCGGCGGACCTGGAGCGCGAACTGCCCGTCCTGCTGCCGGACGTCCGGTCGATGCGGATCACCGCGGCCGACGGGGAACGTCTGGAAGGCCACGCGCGCGGGTACGGCGGGGTTCGGGCCCGCTTCGACATCGTGCTGCGCCCGGGGTGGTGCGTCATGCAGAGCCGGTTCCTGCTCGGTGGGATGGCGGCCGTTCCCGACGGCGGCCGGACCCGCTTCGCCTTCCTCGGGGGCTTCCGCTTTCCCGGCATGCGGCTCCTGGCCCCGGCCGTGGAGCCGCTCGTCCGCGGCTACGGCCCGCTGGTGATCCGCAGGCTCCGCGACCGCCTAACCGGCCCGGGGAGGTGATCGCGGGGGCCGCCGGATCCCGTGCGATGATGTCCGGGTCATGCTGGCGGCCCCCCTGCTTCGTCTCGCCCGCGCCGCGGCCTTCGCCACGGTGTGCGTCGCGCTGGGCGCGCTCGCCCATGTGTTCGCCGGGGGCACGGTCAGCGCCGAGACGGCCACCTGGGGGCTGGGGCTGTCGCTGCTCGCGGCGCTGCCGGCGACCCGGCGGGAACGCGGCCTCCCCGTGATCCTCCCGCTGCTGGCGGCTGTGCAGGCGGGGATGCACGTGATCTTCGCCGCCGTCGACGCCACCCCTCCCGGAGAGGCCGTCGTCCAGCACCTCCACTGCGCGGTGCCCGATTTCGGGATGACGGTCCTGCACGGCGCGGCCGTGACGTTGACCGCCGTCTGGCTGGCCAAGGGCGAGGCGGGCGCGTGGGCGATCCTGCGCCTGCTCGGCGCCCGCGTCATCCGCCTGCTCATCGCCTGGCCGGAGCCCGAACCCGCGGCCGGACACCACCCCGTCCCAGTCTTTCCCGACGTCCTTCGGCTGCGGTCCGCGATGCTGCGGGCCGCGGTCAGCCGCCGGGGCCCGCCCGCGGTCGTTTCCTCCCTCTGATTCCCGGTCCCCGACCGGAACCTCCGAGTCCAGGTCCAAGACCGGACCTTCTGGTTCCCGGTCCGCGACCGGGCGTTCTGATTCCCGGTCTCTGACCGGACGGAAACGACCACTGGCATCGGCGCGCCCTTCCGGCGTGCCGCGAAAGGACCTCCTGTGCGCTTCTCGCATGCGCTCCCCCTGCTCGCCGCGCTCTGCCTGCCGGCGACGGCGTGCGCGGCCCCCTCGGCCTCGTCGGCCCCGACTGCTTCGGCGGCCGGACGTCCGGCCCCCGGCTATCCCGTCACGATCGCCAACTGCGGCCACTCCTACACCTTCGACCGGGCGCCCAGCCGTACCGTCCTGATGAGCGGCGGCGCGGTGGGGCAGGTCTCCGCGCTGATTGCGCTCGGTGTGGAAGGCCGGATCGTCGCCAACGCCCAGTCCTACGGCGCCTCGGACGTGCCCGGCCGGGCGGAGGCGATCGAGCGGCTCCCCAAAGTGAAGATCAACAAGGGCAGCTACGACATCTCCCGCGAAAGCATGCTCTCGCTGCGCCCGGACTTCGTCATCGGCACGACCGGCTTCGACTTCGACGCCCAGAACGGCTACGCCACCCGGCAGGAGCTGCTCGGAATCGGCGCCAACACCTGGCTCCCCGACTCCACCTGCGGCGGCCCCGGCACCATCAAGGGCACCCAGACCATCGACGACAGCTACGAGATGCTGCGCGAGCTGGGCAGGGTGTACGGCGTGTCCGGCCGGGCCGAAGAGCTGATCGCGCGCTCGCGCGAGCGCATCGAGCAGATCGCGGCCAAGGTCAAGGACGGGCCGAGGCCGAAGGTCATGTACGTCATCCCGGGCATGGAGATGGGCGCCGCCGAGTTCAGCTCGATCGGCGCCAACGGCATGTGGAACGACATCTTCGCCAAGGCCGGAGGCGTCAACGCGTTCGCCGGGGTCACCGACGCCGTCTTCGCCAACCTCAGCAAGGAGCAGGTGGCCAGGACCGACGTCGACGCCGTCGTGCTCATCAACTGGCGCAACCCGGACCCCGACGGCGAGGCCAGGAAGCTCTTCGCCCAGTTCCCGCACTGGCGGGCGGCCAGAGACAACCGGTACGTGGTGCTCTCAGACTCCGCCTATCTCGGCCCCGACAACGCCATCGCCGTGGAACGGATCGCCAAGATGCTCCACCCGGAGAAGTTCTGATGCTGCGCCGCATTCCCCTGACCGTCTGCCTGGTCGCGCTCGCCGCGGCGCTGGTGGCAGGCATGCTCGTCGCGATCGGTGTCGGGTCCGTCAACATCCCGCTCGCCGAGACCTGGGACATCGTGACGGGCCGGCCGGGAGACCCGGTCAACGCCAAGATCATTTGGGAGTACCGGATTCCCCGGGTGCTCCTCGCGGCGCTCGCCGGAGCGGGCCTGTCCGTCGCCGGCGCCGTCCTGCAGGCGCTGGTGACCAACCCGCTCGCCGACCCGTACGTCCTCGGCGTCTCCTCCGGAGCCTCCGCCGGCGCGGTGCTCGTCATGACGCTGGGGTCGGCGGCCGCCGGCGGCCTCGGCGTCTCCTCGGCCGCGTTCGCCGGAGCGATGCTCGCCGCCCTCGTCGTGTTCGCCCTCGGCCAGCGGCGCGGCCGGCTCACGCCCACGCGGCTGGTGCTGTCGGGCGTGGCGGTGGGCTACGTGCTGCTCGCCGCCACCAGCTACCTGCAGCTCCAGGCCGACCCCGAGGAGCTGCGGAAGGTGATGTTCTGGATGCTCGGCAGCGTCGCCGGCGCGCAGTGGGGCCATCTCCCCGCGGTCGCCGTGGCCGTGCTCGCCTGCACGGCGGGCCTGGTGCTGTACGGGCGGCGGCTCAACGCCCTGATCACCGGCGAGGAGCCGGCCACGGCCCTCGGCGTGGACGTCCGGCGCGCCCGAGTCGGCCTGCTGGTCGTCTCCTCGCTGCTGACCGGCACCGTCGTCGCCGTCGCGGGCGGCATCGGGTTCGTCGGGCTGATGGTTCCCCACCTGGTGCGGATGGCCTTCGGCACCGACCACCGCCGGCTGCTGCCGCTGGCCACGCTCGTCGGGGCGCTCTACATGGTGCTGGTCGACCTGCTGTCGCGGACCGTGGACCGTCCGGCCGAGCTGCCCCTGGGCATCTTCACGGCGGTGTTCGGCGCCCCGTTCTTCGTCTGGCTCCTGCGCAGGGAGGAACGATGAGACTGCGCGTCGACAACGTCAGCGTCGCGCTCGGCGGGGTGCCCGTCCTGCACGACGTCTGCCTCGTGGCGGAGCCGGGGCAGGTCGTCGGCCTCGTCGGGCCCAACGGCAGCGGCAAGTCCACGCTGCTGCGCACGGTCTACCGCTCGCTGCGCCCCGGCTCGGGAACCGTGCGGCTGGGGGAGCGGGACGTGTGGGCCTGGTCGTCGCGGGAGGCCGCGCGCCGCATCGCGGCGGTGCTCCAGGACGACACCACACCGGCGGGCATGACCGTCGCCGAGGTGGTCGAGCTCGGACGCACCCCGCACCACGCGCTGTTCACCCGCCACGCCCCCGGCGACGAGGCGGCCGTGCGGGAGGCGATGGCGCGGGCCAGGGTGTCCGCCATGGCGGAGCGCGCCTTCGGCTCGCTGTCGGGCGGCGAGCGCCAGCGCGTCCTGCTGGCCCGCGCGCTCGCCCAGGAACCGCGGCTGCTCGTCCTGGACGAACCCACCAACCACCTCGACATCCAGGCCCGGTTCGAGCTCCTGGACCTCATCAGGGAACTCGGGACCACCACGCTCGTCGTCATGCACGAGCTCGACCTGGCCGCCCGCGTGTGCGACTCGCTCGTCGTCCTGCACGGCGGGCGGGTCGCGGCGGCGGCGCCCGCGCTCGACGCCCTGACGCCGGACGTGCTGCGCCACGTCTTCGGCGTGCGCGCCCGCGCGGCGCGTGACCCGGACGGGATCGTCCGGCTCACCTACGCCGCCCAGCCCCTGGCGGGCGTCCCGGTAGCCGGGACGCGGTGACGGATGTGCGGGCGGCGCGAGAGCCCCGCCGCCCGCACGGGCGGGAGACCGTCAGAACTCGAGCCGGTAGTAGACCGACATCCGCCGCAGGAAGGGCAGGAGCCTGGCTGCCCGGACCAGCGTCCGGTAGCCGGCTCCCAGCTCGTCGTAGCCGTCGATGTCGAGGGCGCCCACCGCGCTCGCGCACCGCAGGCCGGGCGCGATCGACTCCAGGTCCGAGCAGCCGTCGACGCCCCAGCGCAGCGTGGCGCCCGCCGCCCGGACGATTTTGTTGATCTTCTGCAGCTTGATGCCGCGCGTGCTGAACGCGTCGAAGATGAACTGGCCGTGCGGAAAGCGGTCCACGATCCGCCGGAACAGCGCCCTGCCGTCGGCTTCCTCCAGGTACATGGTCAGGCCCTCGGCCACGACCAGGACAGGCAGGCCGGTGGGCACGTCCTCCAGCCACGCGGGATCGGTGACGGACGAGGCGATCATCTGGTAGCCGTCGCGCGGCGGGTAGAGCTGCCGCCTGAGGTCGATCACGTCGGGGTAGTCGACGTCGAACCAGCGCACGCCGGGGCCCGGGGCGACGCGGTAGACCCTGCTGTCGAGGCCGCAGCCGAGGTGCAGCACGGTGGCCGCGGGGTGACTCGCCAGGAATTCGCGGGTCCAGGAGTCGAGGTGCCTGCCGCGGAGCGCGAAGGTGACGTGGTCGCCGCGCCGCACCCCGGTGGCGGCGGCGTCGAAGTCGAGCTGCTCGACCGCGTCCAGCGCCATCGTGTCGTTGAGCAGCGGCCTCGGCGACCGGGCGTCCAGAGCCCTGCCGTACAGGGTGGCGAGCATGGTGGCCCGCTCGCCGGTGAGGCGAACCTTCGGCATGCACGCCACGTTACGCCCACCGGACCGGCGCGAACCGCCCGGCCCAGGTGGCCACCGCGACGAGCCGGGTGCGGGTGCTCCTATGCCCGGCAGGGCAGGTCAGGGCGCGGTTGAAGCCGGCGCCGAGGGTGGCCGGCCACGGCGGCCCCGCCGAGAGGCGACGGCGGGGCCGACGGGCCTCACCGTCGCCCGGAGGGGGAGTTCTAGTTGACGCAGTCCTGGCCGTTCACCGTCAGCACGATCTCGTAGATCTTGTCGTGTGACAGGAGGAAGGAGTAGTGGGCCTTCGGGTTGCCCGGAACCCCGACTATGGGGAACCCGCTCGCGCTCTGCTCCAGCTTGGGATAGGCGGCCTTCAGCTGCGCGTGGGTGGAGCCGATTCCGATGCCCTCAGGGGTCTTGACGCCCTTGGGTGCGAAGATCACGGCCACGCCGAGCTTCTTGGAGATGTACAGCCCCACGTTGTCCTTGCCGGTCGGGTGGTCCTTGAGGTCCCAGCCGGAGCACCCGGGCGCCCTTCCGGGGGCGGACTTGGACACGATCTTCCCGGTCGTCTTGGCCTTGGCGGCGGACATTCCCAGCTTCACGCTCCCGTACCCGAACGGCCCCAGCGTGACCTTGCGGTGCGCGGCGGGCGCCGCGAGCGCGGCGGGTGCGACGCCGACCAGCACCACCCCTCCAGCCAGCGCCGCGACCAGCGCCGAACGACCGATTCGCAGGGCAGTCGACTGCTTCATGGTGATCCCTCCACGATCTTCTGAGTCCTACCCTGGTTTGAGTGCCGGTCGGGCGCAGAGGTTCGGCCACGGCGGGTGTTTCGGAGCCCTTATCCGCCTGCCACAGGTGACGCGGGCGCGGAGCAGGCAGAACTCGTTGCCCCGAGTTCGGTGATCCGGCATGCCATGCGGCCACGTTAACGGTCGCGGCGCGGGGGAGAGACAACGGTGGTCAAAGTGAAGGCGGTGCTCAGCGAGAAGAGTCGCGTCCGGCACTCAAACCAGGGTAGGACTCAGAAGATCGTGGAGGGATCACCATGAAGCAGTCGACTGCCCTGCGAAT
>NZ_JBEXUP010000070.1:0-45633 GCF_040614375.1 Nonomuraea sp. NPDC005983 | reverse complement strand
GCGTCGCGCTGGCGCCCGCGTCCGCGCCGCTCCCCGAACACGTCGAACGGATCGCCCCCCTCCCCGAACACATCACGGGCATCGCACCGCTCCCCGAGCACATCGCGGGCATCGCACCCGTACGGGATGAGCGGGCCGTTTCCCCACAGGCGGGGACCTGGCCGGGGGAGCCGGCATGTGCTCCCGGGACGCCGGCGTACGTGATGTTCACCTCCGGGTCCACCGGCAGGCCGAAGGGGGTGGCCGTGCCTCACTCGGCGCTGGCCAACCTGCTGGCCGGAGTGGGGCACCTGCTCGGTTCGTCCCCCGAGCACGTCTGGCTGGGCAGCACGTCGCTCTCGTTCGACATCGCCGGGCTGGAGCTCTACCTGCCGCTGGTGACGGGCGGGCGGCTGGTGCTGGCCGACGACGAGACCGTCCGGGACGGGGTCGCGCTGACCAGGCTGATCTCCGAGTCGGGTGTCACCCACGTCCAGGCCACGCCGTCGGGGTGGAGCATGCTGCTGTCCGGCGGCCTCGACGCGTCCGGGCTGGTCGCCCTCGCCGGTGGCGAGGCGCTGCCGCTCACGCTGGCCAGGACGCTGCGCGGGCGGGCGGACCGGCTGCTCAACATGTACGGGCCGACCGAGACCACGATCTGGTCCACTGCCTGGGAGGTGCCCGAGTCGCCGGACCGTGTCCGCATCGGGCGGCCGATCGCCAACACCACCGTGCGCGTCCTCGACCGGTGGGGCACCCCCGCGCCGATCGGCGTGCCGGGCGAGCTGGTCATCGGCGGCGCGGGCGTCGCGCTCGGTTATCTGCGCGAGCCCGGACGGCCCATGGACCGCTTCGCCGACGGCTACCGGACCGGCGACCGGGTCCGCTGGCTGCACGACGGCACCCTGGAGTTCCTGGGACGCGGCGACGGCCAGATCAAGCTGCGCGGCCACCGCATCGAGCTGGGCGAGATCGAGGCCACCCTGGAGGACCACCCCGACGTGCGGCGGGCCGCCGTAGTCGTGCGCGGGGACGACCTGGTGGCCTACGTGGTCTCCCGTCCCGGCGCGGCCGGACCTGCGGGCCACCCCGCCGACCTGCTGGACCGGGCCGCCCGGTGGCTGCCCGCGTACATGATGCCCTCGGTCGTGGTGGCGCTGGACGCGCTGCCGCTGACCCCGAACGGCAAGGTGGACCGGCTGTCGCTGCCCGAGCCCGAACGCCCGGCGGCAGGCAGGGGAGGTCCGCCGCGCACCGCCAGGGAACGCCAGGTGGCGAAGATCTTCGCCGACGTCCTCGGGGCCGGAAGCCTCGGTGCGGACGACGACTTCTTCGCGCTCGGCGGGCACTCGCTGCTGGCCACCCAGGTCATCGCCAGGCTGGAGACCGCGGGAACGTCGGTGCCGCTGCGGACGCTCTTCAGCCATCCGACCGTGGCCGGGTTCGCCGCGACGCTGCAGGACCTGCCGGTCGCGCCCGCCCGCCCCCTGCTCCCCCGTCCCCCCGGGACGCCGCCGCCGCTCTCCCCCGCGCAGGAACGCCTGTGGTTCCTGCACCGTCTCGACCCGGACGACGCCTCGTACAACATGTACGTCGTCCGCAGGCTTCAGGGCCCGCTCGACGAGGCGGCGCTGCACCGGGCGCTGACCGCGCTGAGCGCCAGGCACGAGTCGCTGCGCACCCGCTTCCCCGAGGTGGACGGGCGGCCGGTCGGCGTCGTCGAACGTCCCGCACCCGCCGTGGTCGAGCGGCTGGACGCCCGTGACGAGGCCGAGGCGCGCGCCCTCGTCGCCGCCCGCACCAACGCGCCGCTCGACCTCGGCGCCGCGCCACCGCTGCGCATCACGCTGATACGGCTCGGCCCGGACGACCACGTGCTGTGCCTGGTGCTCCACCACATCGTCGCGGACGGCTGGTCGATCACCGTCCTCCTGGACGACCTGGCCGCCCTCTACACCTCGGCCGAACCACCGCCGCTGCCCGTCCAGCACGGGGACGTCGCCCGGTGGCAGCGGGAGCAGGACCGGAGCGCCGCGCAGGAGTACTGGCGCGCCCAGCTCGCCGACCCGCCCACGCTGGACCTGCACACCGACAGGCCACACCGCCCCGGACCGGCGCAAGGCGACTTCCACCTGCTGGACGTGCCCGCCGACCTCGCCACCGCGCTGGAGGCGACCGCGCGCAGGCAGCAGGTGACGCTGTTCATGGTGCTGCTCGCGGCGTACCAGGCCCTGCTCTCCAGGCACACCGGGCAGGACGACGTGCTCGTCGGCACGCCCACCGCCGGGCGCGACCGGGTGGAGCTGGAGCCGGTCGTCGGATACCTGAGCAACACGCTGATGCTGCGCGGCGACCTGTCGGGCGACCCGACGCTGGACGAGCTGCTCTCCAGGACGCGCCGGACCGTGCTCGACGCGATGGCGCACCAGGACGTCCCGTTCGAGCAGCTGCTGGCCGAGCTGGACGTCGAGCGGGACATCAGCAGAAAGCCGATGTTCCAGACCATGCTCACCCTGAACAGCCAGGCGACCGACGGCGGACGCGACCACCTGGGCCCGCTGCGGATGTCCTTCTTCGACGACGGCTACCGCCAGGCCAAGTTCGACCTGATCGTGGAGGCGTGGGGGTCACCCGGGCGGTTACGGGTGGCGTTCGGCTACGACGCCGGGCTGTTCGACGCCGAGACGATCGCCCGGCTGGCGGACCGGTACGCGGTCGTCCTCCGGGGCCTCTCCGACCCGGCCAACCAGCACACCCGCCTGTCGGCCCTACCGGTGCTCACCCCGTCCGACGAGGCCCTCCTCGCGACGTCCACCCACCCACCAGCCGAGCAGGAGGCCGCGGTTGAGGGGGCGTCGGAGAGGTCCGGCCATGCGGGCGGCACCGTCACGGACCTGATCGCGGAGGCGGTGGCCGCCTACCCAGGCGAGGTGGCCGTAACGTGCGGCGACCAGGCGGTGACCTACGCCGAGCTGGAACGGCGGGTATCGCGGCTGGCGGACGAGCTGGCCGGGCACGGCGCAGGCGACGGCGACATCGTCGGGCTGCGCGTCAACCGCTCGATCGACGCGATCGTGGCCATGCTGGCGATCTGGCGAGCAGGCGCCGCCTACCTGCCCCTGGACCCGTCCTACCCTTCGGAGCGGCTGCGCCTGATGGCCGCCGCCACCTCCCTCACCATCACGGACGACCTCACCATCCGCCCAGCCATCACCCAAGCCGAGACCGGCACCCGGCAGGGCACGGCGGGTGGCGGCGGGTTGGCGTATGTGATCTACACGTCGGGCTCGTCCGGCACGCCGAAGGGGGTCGCGATCGAGCACGCCGGGCTGGCCGAACGGGTCCGGTGGATGCGACGCGAGTACGGCCTGCGCCCCGGCGACCGGGTCGTCCAGCTCGCGTCCCTCAGCTTCGACACCCACGCGGAGGAGGTCTACCCGACGCTGGCGGCGGGCGCCACGGTGGTGCTGCTGCCCGACGGCGGCGCCACCCTCCCGGACCTGCTCGCCCACCAGCCCGACATCACCGTTCTCGACCTGCCGACGGCCTACTTCCACCACCTGGTCGACCTGATCGACGAGATCGCCTGGCCGGAGCGGCTCCGCCTGGTGATCCTGGGCGGCGAGCAGGTCCAGGCGTCCGCGGTGACGCGCTGGCGGGAGCGGTTCCGCGACCGGGTCCGGCTGGTCAACACGTACGGGCCCACGGAGACGACGATCATCGCCACCGCCGCCGACCTGACCGGCGACGACCCGCACCCGCCCATCGGCCGCCCGGTGGCCGCCACCACGATCCAGGTGCTGGACGCGCACGGCGCGCCCACCCCTCCCGGCGCGCCCGGCGAGCTGCACATCGGCGGCCCCGGCGTGGCGCGCGGCTACCTCGGCCTGCCGGAGCTGACCGCGCAGCGCTTCGTCACCCTCCCGACGGGCCGCCACTTCCGGACCGGTGATCGAGTCCGCCTTCGTCCCGACGGGCAGCTGGAGTTCCTCGGCCGCCTCGGCGACCAGGTGAAGGTGCGCGGCTTCCGCGTCGAGCCGGGCGAGGTCGAGCACTGCCTGCTCACCCACCCGGACGTCCGCCAAGCCGCCGTACTCGTCCGGGACGGCGACCTGGTGGCCTACGTCGTCCCTGCGGAACCGACGGGCTCACCCGCGAGCCTGGGCGAGTACGTCGCCGGGGTGCTGCCGCCGTACCTGCTTCCCACCCACTGGGTGATGCTCGACGCGCTGCCCCGCACCCCGAACGGCAAGCTCGACAAGGCGGCACTCCCCTCACCGGGGCGCGCCGTCGGCAGGGACGACACGCCGCCGCGGTCCGACGCGGAGGAACTGGTCGCCGACGTGTGGGCCGAAGTGCTCGACGCCGACAAGATCGGCGCGTTCGACGACTTCTTCGCGCTCGGCGGGCACTCCCTGCTCGCCATCAGGGTGGCCGCCCGGTTGCGCGCCATCGCGGGGGTGGACCTGCCCATCCGCACCCTGTTCGCCCGCCGCACGGTCGCCGAGCTGGCGCTCGCCGTCGAGCAGGCGCTGATGGCGGAGGTGGCGGCGCTCTCCGACGAACAGGCGCTGCTCCTGCTGGACGGGGGGCACGTGACAGACCTGAGCGAGGGCCAGGAGGGCATGTGACCGAGCTGAGCGCGGGCTGGGAGGACAGGTGACCGAGCTGAGCGAGGCCCAGCGGGCGTTGTTGACCCAGCGGCTGCGTCGCCGGAGCAGCAGGCCGACGATCCCGGCGCTGCCTCCCGGCCAGCCGCCGCCGCTGTCGTACGCGCAGGAGCGGCTGTGGTTCATGGAGCAGTACGCGCCGGGGAACGTGGCGTACACGATCCCGTTCGTGCGACGGCTGCGCGGGCCGTTCGCGGCCGGGGCGCTCGCGGGCGCGCTCAACCGGGTCGCCGCCAGGCACCAGCCGCTGCGCACCCGCTTCCCGGCAGGTGCGGACGGCCAGCCGTCCGTGCTCGTCGCGGACGAGGTCACGGTCCCTCTCACCACCGCCGAGGCGGAGACGGCGGAGGCGGCCCGCGCGCTGGTCGACCCGTTCCTGGCCGAGCCGTTCGACCTGGCGTCGGGGCCGGTCATCAGGGCCCTGCTGGTGCGGCTGGCGGCCGACGACCACGTTCTGGCCATCGCCGTGCACCACATCGCGGCGGACGGCTGGTCCGCGAACGTGCTGCTGCGAGAGGTGCTGGCGTTCTGCACCGAGGAGACCGGGGAGCCGGTGCCCGAGTTGCCCGTGACGTACGGGGACTTCGCCGCCTGGCAGCGTGACCGGCCGGGCGTCGACGGGGACGTGGCGTACTGGCGGGAGCGACTGGCCGGGTTGCAGCCGCTGGAGTTGCCCACCGACGCGCCGCGTCCACCGGAGCTGACCTACGCGGGCGCGGCACACGCCTTCTCCATCGCCCCCGCGCTGGTCGAGCGGCTCGACCGGCTCGGACGGGAGCACGGCGCGACACCGTACATGGTGCTGCTGGCGGCCTTCGCGGTGCTGCTCGGGCGCTACGCGGGCCAGGACGACGTCGCGGTGGGCTCTCCGGTGGCCGGACGGTCGCTGCCCGAGCTGGACAACCTGGTCGGGTGCTTCGTCAACATGCTGGCGATGCGGGTGGACCTGTCCGGCGACCCGTCGTTCGCGGAGTTGCTGTGCCGGGTGCGCGACACGGCCATGGACGGTTACGCGCATCAGGAGCTGCCGTTCGAGCGGCTGGTGTCGGAGCTGAACGTGCCGCGGGAGGTGTCGCGGTCGCCGCTGTTCCAGGTGCTGTTCGCGATGCAGAACTACGGCGGTGAGCCCGCGCGGGCGGCGCTGACGGTGGAGGGGTTCGAGCTGGGGGTCTGGGCCACCCGCTTCGACCTGGAGCTCTACACCGAAGGCGACGGGTCGTTCCTGTTCGTCTACAACACGGCGCTGTTCTCCGCCGCGCGGATCGAGCGCATGGCTGGTCATCTGGGGACGCTGCTGGAGGGCATGGCGGCGAACCCGTCGGCACCGGTGTCCGCCCTCGACCTGCTGACGCCGTCCGAGCGGGCCGACCGGCGACGCTGGAACGACACCGCCACCGACCTGGGCATCCCCGGCCTGCTGCACGACCAGCTCTGGACACCGAACGCGGCCGGCGCGGGTGCGGTCGCGGTGGTTCATCCTGGTGGCACGATCAGCTATGCGGAGCTGGGTCGGCGGGCCCGGGGGTTGGCGGCCGAGTTGGTGGCGGCCGGGGTGGGTCGTGGGGAGCTGGTCGCGGTCGTGATGGAGCGGGGGTGGGAGCAGGTCGTCGCGGTGCTGGGGATCAACATGGCCGGCGCCGCCTACCTGCCGATCGACGCCGACCTGCCCGACCAGCGGCGCTTCGAGCTGATCGAACGCGGCGAGTGCGCGGTCGCGGTCACGCAGCCCTGGCCGGCCCTGGCCTGGCCGGACGACGTGACACGGCTGACGATCGAAGCGCCCGACGCGCCGGAGCTTCCAACCGTTGCCGCGCACGACGTACCAGACGTGCCCACCACCGACCCCCCGGCGGGGCCCGATGACCTGGCTTACGTGATCTTCACGTCGGGCTCCACCGGCACCCCCAAAGGGGTGATGATCGAGCATCGGGCCGCCCTGAACACCGTGCGGGACCTCAACCAGCGCTTCCAGGTCGGCCCCGCGGACCGGTTCCTCGCCCTGTCCGCCCTCAGCTTCGACCTGTCCGTGTACGACGTCTACGGCGCGCTCGCCGTGGGAGCCACGCTCGTCGTCGGCGAGCCCGCGGGCGACAAGGACCCCGCCGCCTGGGCCCGCCTGGTCGGCGAGGAGCGCGTCACGGTGTGGAACTCAGTCCCGGCTCTGATGGAGCTGCTGGTGGACCACGCCGAGCACGAGGGCGCCGATCTGAGCTCGCTGCGCCTGGTCCTGTTGTCGGGCGACTGGATCCCGCTCACCCTCCCCGACCGCATCCGCGCCCTGGCCCCCGGCGCCGAGGTCATCAGCCTGGGCGGAGCCACCGAGGGCTCGATCTGGTCCATCTCGTACCCGATCGGCGAGGTGGACCCGTCCTGGACGTCCATCCCGTACGGACGCCCGCTGGCCAACCAGACCTTCCACGTCCTGGACCGCGCCCTGTGCGACGTCCCGGTCGGCGTGCCCGGCGAGCTGTACATCGGCGGCGCGGGCGTCGCCACCGGCTACTGGCGGGACCCGGAGCGGACGGCCGCCGCCTTCGTCGTCCGCCCGAGCACCGGCGAGCGCCTCTACCGCACGGGCGACCTCGGCCGGTACACCTCTGACGGCGTCATCGAATTCCTCGGACGGGCCGACACCCAGGTCAAGATCCGCGGCTTCCGGATCGAGCTGGGCGAGATCGAGACCCACCTCTCCCGCCACCCCGACGTGGCCGAGTGCGTGGTGGCCACCCACGGCTCCGGCAACCAGGCGCAGCTCGTGGCCTACGTGGTCGCGCCTGATCCGGACCAGGTGCCGGACCCGGTGCGGCTGCGCGCCCACCTCGCCGAGTCGCTCCCGGCGTACATGATCCCGACCCGGTTCGTCGCTCTGCCCCGGCTGCCGCTGACCGGCAACGGCAAGGTGGACCGCCGCCGGCTCCCCGCCCCCTCCGCGGCGCCCGAGCCCGGCGCCGAGCGCACCCCGCCTGCCACCGAGGCCGAGCGCGTGGTCAGCGCCGTCTGGGCGGACGTGCTCGACGGCGCCGGCTTCGGGATCGACGACGACTTCTTCGACGTCGGCGGGCACTCGCTGCTCGCGATCAAGGTGGTGGCCAGGTTGCGCAGGGAGCTGCCGCCGGGGTCCGCGCCGATCGCGGTGGTCGACCTGTTCAAGCACCCGACGATCCGCGAGCTGGCAGCGCTGGTCGACGGCACCGCCACCGCGTCCCGCGGGCTGCTGCACGAGCTGACGCCGCGCCGTGCCCGTCCCGCCGAGCTCACGTACGTGTGCGTCCCGTACGGCGGGGGCTCGGCGGTGGTGTACCAGCCGCTGGCCGACCGGCTGCCCGAGACGCATGCGCTCTGGTCGGTGGCCATTCCCGGGCACGACGTCGGGATGGACGAGGACCGCCTGCCCCTGGACGAGGTGGCCGCCCGGTGCGTCGCCGAGATCCAGGAGAAGGTGCGGGGGCCGGTCGCGCTGTACGGGCACTGCGGGGTCGGCTCGGCGCTGACCGTGGAGATCGCCCGGCGGCTGGAGGAGGCGGGACGGGACCTCGAAGCCGTCTACATCGGGGCGATCTTCCCGTTCGCCCGGCCGGGCAACAGGGCGCTGGCGGCGCTGTCCAGGCTGGCCAGGCGCGAGTTCCTGAGAAGCGACCGCAGCTACGCCAACTGGCTGACGTCGATGGGGCTCGACATGAGCGACCTCGACCCCGGGCAGGCCCGGCACATCATCAGGAACATGCGCAGGGACAGCGAGGCCGCCGAGGAGTACTTCACCGGGCTGTTCGAGAGCTCCGTCGCGCCGCTGCGCGCGCCGATCATCAGCGTGGCGGGCGAGCACGATCCCGCGACCGAGTTCTTCGAGGAGCGCTACCGGGAGTGGCACTTCCTCAGCCCCAGGGCCGCGGTAGTCGAACTGGACGAAGCCGGGCACTTCTTCCTGAAGTACCGGGCGGAGGAGCTGGCCGAGATCGTCACCAGAACGCACCTCTCCCTCGACGCGGACACGGCGGTCGGGGGGACGAGCTGGCGCCTGAGAGAGGTGTCCCGCTCCGATGAGGGGCGGCAGGCTCGGGTCGTGGGGGCGGGGCCGAGCATGCGGCGGTTCGTGGCCGTGGCGAGCGGCCAGCTCGTGTCGATCACAGGTTCGGCGCTGACCGAGTTCGCCATCCCGATCTGGATCTACCTCGCCACGGGGTCGCTCGCCCAGTTCGCCCTGCTCGCCGTCGTCGGGCTGGTGCCGGGCATGCTGGCCGCGCCGCTGGCGGGAGCCGTGGTCGACCGGAGCGACCGGCGTACCGTCATGCTCGCCGGCGACTACGCCGCCCTGGGCACGCAGCTCCTGCTCGGCGTGCTGCTGTGGACGCACAACCTGCAGACCTGGCACATCTACCCGCTGCTGGCCCTGCTGTCCGTCGCGCTCACCTTCCAGCGGCTCGCGTACGGTTCGGCGGTGCCGCAGCTCGTCCCCAAGCGGTACCTCGGTCACGCCAACGGCGTCGTGCAGATGGCCGGAGGGATGACGCAGTTGCTCGTCCCGCTGGCGGCCGTCGGGCTGATGGCCGTCATCGGGCTGGAGGGCATCCTGGTGCTGGACGTCGCCAGCTACGTGTTCGCGATCGCGGTCACGTCGCTGGTGCGGTTCCCGGCGGCCATGGCGTGGCGGCGCAAGGAACCGGTCCTGGCGGAGATGGCCGCCGGGTTCCGGTACTCGTGGGGCGACCTCGGCTTCCGGCGGATGCTGCTGTTCTTCGCGGTCCTGAACGTGTTCCTGTCGCCGCTGTTCCTGCTGATCTCGCCGCTCGTGCTCTCCTTCGCCACGCTCCCGGACGTCGGACGGATCTCGTTCCTGTCGGGCCTCGGCGTGCTGCTCGGCGGCCTGGCCATGACGGTCTGGGGCGGCCCCGCCAGGAGCCGGATGCGGGCGGTGCTCTGGTGCACGCTCGCGCTGGCCGCCTTCTGCCTGGTCACCGGGGTGCGCGCGGACCTGGTCACGATCGGGATCGGCGCCTTCGGGATGTCGCTCTGGCTGACCCTGCTCAACGGCGTCTACGCCACGATCGTGCAGGTCAAGGTGCCGCAGCGGTTCCACGGGCGGGTGTTCGCGCTGAACACGCTGATCGCCTGGTCGACGCTGCCGCTCGGGTTCGGGCTGGTGGCGCCGTACGGGGCGGCGGTCTTCGACCCGCTGCTCGCGCCGGACGGCCCGCTCGCGCCGACCGTGGGCGCGCTGATCGGCACCGGCGCCGGGCGCGGCGTCGGGCTGATGTACCTGCTGTTCGCGGTGGCGATGACGGTGCTGGCGCTGGTCGCGCTCCGGTCGCGGCTGTCGTCCCTGGTGGACGGCGGCGCCGACGCCGCCCCCGACGACCTCGTCGGCCTCCAGGCCCTCGGCCGGCGACTCTGACCGCCCGCCTACGAGAGCCCGGACGAACGACCAGAGCCGGGACGGACGGCCAGGACCCGGACGGGCCTACGGGAGCTCGGACGGCGACTCCAGGGACTCCTTCAGCGCCTGGAGGAACAGGACGGCGTCCCTGCCGTTGATCAGCCGGTGGTCGTAGGCGACCCCGACGACCGCCACCGTGCGCTCGCCGTCCGGCTGCGGCGAGGTGAGCGCGACCGCGCACGCCTGGCCGGGGAAGACGATCGGGACGGCCATCACGATGTCGGCGTCGTGGTGCAGAGTGACGACGATGTTGCCGCCCGCCAGCTGCTCCTCCCTGAAGCCGCCGTGCTGGGCGAGTTTGCGGAACTCGGCGAGCTGTCCGGCGATCTCCGGCACGCTCCTGTCGCGGGCGTCGCGGATGACCGGGACGTACAGCCCGGTGCCGAGGTCGATCGTGACGCCGACGTGCGGGCTGTCGGGGACGGCGGCGGTCCTGTCGTCCACGAGCCGGGCGAAGAACAGCGGGAAGCTCTCGTGCAGCCCGGCGACGGCGGCGATGAGCAGGTCGGGCAGGCCCACGAGCTTGCGCACCCGCCTGGTCAGGTCCCGTGCCGTCGCCATGGCGGGGCCGACGTCCACCTTGATAGCGGTGTATCCGGCGGGGATCGTCTGGTGGGACAGCGTCACCGTCCTGCCGACGGCCCGCTGCACGCTGCCCAGCGGGTGCGCCCTCTCACCGGCAGCGGGGCCGACCGGGCTGGATGCGGGGCTGTTCGGAGCGGGTTGGGCGAGCCTCAGGACGTCGGCGCGCCTCACCACCTTCACGCCGAGGGCGCGCACCCGTGCGGGATCGACGCCCAGCTCGTCGATGAGCGCCTGGGCGGGAGCGGTGATCAGCGGCCCGCCCTCCCGGCCCCGTGCGTGGCCGTGCGCCGCGGGCGCGCCCGGCGCACGGGAGTCGGCCGCCGCGGGCGCATCCAGCGCGAGGGAGTCGGCCGCCGCGGGCGGGTCCGGTGCGAGGGCGTTCCTGGGCTCGGGGCGGGGGCCGACGCGGGCGATCAGCTCGCCCGGCACGCACTCGGCGCCCACCGGCAGCAGGTGCGTCAGCACGCCGTCGTGCTCGCTGACCAGCTCCTCCACCGCCTTGGACGTCTCCAGCGACGCCACCACGTCGTCCCGGCGCACCCGCGCGCCGTCCGCCGCCAGCCATTCGATCAGCGTGTACGCCGCGTCGTTGTTGTTCAGCTTCGGCACCCGGATCTCGTCAGCCATCGAGGCCCTCCAGTACGGCCCGGCAGATCGTGCTGTCCTGCACCAGCACGTCGCGCTCCAGGTGGGCGGCCGTCGGGATCACGCTGTCGGCCGCGCTGACCAGCTTGACCGGCCGCTGGAGCGTCCCCCACAGGCGGGTGTGCAGGTCGGCGGCGACGTGGGAGCCCCAGGTGCCGCCCGCGCTGCCGTCCTCCGCCACGCAGACCAGGGGAGCCTGCCCGAGCGCGGGCAGCAGCGCGGCCGGGTCGAACGGGTACAGCCGCGACGGCACCAGCAGCTCGCCCGCCAGGTCGTGGTCGAGCAGCAGCGTCCGCATGGCGGCGATCGCGCGGTGCGCCAGCCCACCGGGGACGACCAGCGTGTAGTCCGGCCCTTCCGCCCCGTCGAGGCGCACCACGGCGACGTCGTCGACGAGCTGCCAGGTGAACAGGTCGTCAACCTCGCCGGGGCGGTACATCTGGCGCGTGTAGAGGACCTTGTCCTCGAAGAGCAGGCACGGCTCGCCGAGCGCCAGCATGCGGTCGAGGACGGCGCGGTTGTCGTGGAACGGCGACATCTCGAACAGCGACAGTCCGGGGACGCCGATGAAGTGCTTCTGCAGGTTCTGGCTGTGCGTCGGGCCATAGCCCCGGTTGCCGCCCGACGGGCAGCGGATCACCAGCGGCATCGGCACCCGGGTGCCGTACATGGACACGGACTTGCTGGCGAAGTTCACGATCTGGTCGAAGGCGAGCGCGGCGAAGTCGCCGAACATGATCTCGACGATCGCCTTATCGCCTGCCAGCGCGAGCCCCGAGGCGGCGCCGACGATGGCGCCCTCGCTCAGCGGGGTGGTGAGGACGCGGTCGGGGAAGCGGGTGGACAGCCCCTTGGTGATCTTGAAGGCGCCGCCGTACGGGTCGAGAAGGTCCTCGCCGAGGACGTACACCTCCTGGTCGTCTTCCAGGAGGCCGTGCAGCGCCCGGTTGAGGTTCTCGGCCACCCTCATGCGGCCGTCCAGACCGCTGGGGGACGGGCGGCCACCTCGTCGGCGATCCGGTCGACGCGGGCGCGGGCCTCCGCCTCCAGCCGGGCCGACTGCTCGGGGTGTTCGGCCTGGTAGGAGGCGTACCAGTCGGGGCGGGGGAGGTCGGGGGGCCGCGTGTCGTCGCCCTTGCTGTGGGGGCCGAGCCGGTGGGTGGCGAACTCGGCGACCAGCGGCGACGACTCGGCGCGGGTCCGCTCGACCAGCGGCGCCAGCTCGGCCCGAATACGCGAAATCTCGGACGTGTCCAGCCGGTGGTGCCGGATGCCGAACGCCCGCGCCCGGCCCTCGATCGTCCCCGCCATCTGCAGCTCGGTCGGCGTGGACTGGGCGATGCCGTTGTGCTCGACCACCACCAGCAGCGGCAGTCGCCAGAGCTGCGCCAGGTTGAGCGCCTCGTACACCGCGCCCTCGCCCCACGTCCCGTCGCCGACGTAGACGCAGGCCAGCGCGCCCGGCTCGCGCCTCTTGAGGCGTAACGCGACCCCGGCCGCCACCGGCAGGCTCTGCCCCTGCACCCCGGTCGACAGGTAGCGCTCGCGCCGCAGGTGCTGGCTGCCGCCGACGCCGTCGCAGACCGCGCCCTTCCTGCCCATGATCTCGGCGAGCAGCCCTTCGGGGTCCTCGAAGCGGGCCAGGTAGTGGCCGTGGCCCCGATGGTTGCTGAACACCCAGTCGTCGTCGCGCAGCAGCGGGCGCAGGGAGACGGGGACGTACTCCTGCCCGAGGCAGGTGTGGGTGGTGCCGTTGAGCTCGCCCCGCTCGAAGAGCGCGAGGAGCTTCCGCTCGAAGAATCGGATCAGCAGCAGCAGCGCCAAGTCCTCGTCAGGCAGTCTGTCCATTGGCCTCTCGAGCCCCAGGAAAACCTCCTGAAAGGCTACACAAGCCACACATCACCCGTCCACCTTCCGCATGTGCCTGTTCAGGAAGTCCAGGACTGTGCGGGCGAGGGCTACGCGGTGGTCGGACAGGGCGTGGTCGGCCGGGAAGACGTGCTGTTCGAGCAGCGGGACGGGATGCGCCCGGTAGGCGTCGACGACGGGCTGGTGGTGCACGGGCGCCGGGGTGACGTCGTCGCGGCCGGTGCCGACCAGCAGCACCGGACGGTCGGCGAGCCGAGGCGCGAGCCCCGCCAGCCGCCACGCCTCCCCGCCCGCCTCCATCTCGGCGACGAGCAGCTCGCCGCTGGTGCCGCGGAGCGGGAGCAACTCGTCCTGGAACGCCTCGACGTAGGACGCGCGCACGTCCGGGTCCGCCCGGCAGATGGCCGCGACGGCCCCGAAGTCGAACCCGGCCACGGAGGCGACGGCGACGATCGACGGGTCGGCGGCGGCGGTCATGAGCGCGGCGAACCCGCCGAGGCTGTGCCCGACGACGGCCACCCGGCTCGGGTCCAGCCGGTGGGCCGCCACGAACCCCTGCCTCCGCACGGCGGCCACGACGGCGGCGGCGTCCTCCAGGACGTGGCCCCACGACCACGAGCCCTCGACTCCCCACGAGCCGCGGTAGTGGAACACCAGTGCCGCGTACCCGGCACGGCGCAGCGCCTGCGCCAGGTCGAAGTTGCGCTCGTTGCCGGGGAAGCCGTGCAGCAGCACGACGACCGGGTGCGGCCCCGGGCCCGCCGGGACGTGCAGGACACCGAGGAGCGTCGCGCCGCCGCTGTGGAAGGTGACCGCCGGCGTCCTCGCCGGCGGGATCGCGTCGCTGGACGGGTCGGTGACGAGGGGATCCGCCTCTGCGTTCACGGCATCTCCGAAGGTCGAGCCGAGGAGTACGACGCGAGGCTAGCAGGATGATCACCAGTTGGTGAACGCGCCGTCCCTGGTGCGCAGGTGCGGGCGCTCCGCGGCGGTGGCCTGGTAACGCCTGGCCGCGGCGCGGTCGAGGTCCACGCCGAGCCCCGGCGCCTCGGACGGTTCCACGCGGCCGGCCCTGATCGTGGGACGGGCGGTGAACAGCGCGTCGATCTCGGGGTCCGGCTGGGCCTGGTGCTCCTGGACGGCGACGTTGGGGGTGGCGAGGTTGAGATGGAGCGAGGAGGCGGCGGTCACGGGACCGAGCGGGTTGTGGGTGGCGAGCTTGATGTAGTGGCTTTCGCACATCGCCGCGATCTTCCTGGCCTCGGTAAGGCCCGCCGCCACGCCGACGTCCACGCGGGCGTAGTCGATCAGGTCGGTCTCGACCAGGCGCTGGAACTCCCACTTCGAGCCGAACTGCTCCCCCGCGGCCAGCGGCACCGCCGTGCGGGCCCTGAGCATGCGGTAGCTGTCGGGCCCCTCGCTGCGCAGCGGGTCCTCCACGAAGTACGGCCGGGCGGCCTCGATCTCCCTGCACAGGGTGACCGCCTCCGGCGGGTCGAGCCTGGTGTGCACGTCGAGGATGAGCTCCACCTCCTCGCCCACGGCCTCCCGCACCTGGTGGAACAGCTCGATCCCGGCGCGCATCGAGGCCCGCTGGTCCAGCACCCCGTCGGGGGCGTGCGGCACGGCGAAGCGCAGGTGCCGCCAGCCGTCGGCGGCCAGCGCGCGGGCCCTGCCCAGGAAGCCCTCGACGTCGTGGTAGTCGTCGCCGAGGTGGACGTACGCCTCCACGTGGTCGCGGACGCGTCCGCCGAAGAGCTCGTAGACCGGCACGCCGAGGGTCTTGCCGCGGATGTCCCACAGGGCCACGTCCACGGCGGCGATCGCGGCCGACAAGAACCGGTCGGCGGGGAAGAAGCCGCGGCGGAACATCACCTGCCACAGGTGCTCGATCCGCGCCGGGTCCTCGCCGATGAGGAGTTCGCCCAGGTGCTCGATGCCGCCTGCCACGGCCTTCTGCCTGGACCTGATGCCCACCTCGCCGATGCCGTGCACCCCCTCGTCGGTGTCGATGACCAGCAGCATCATGCTGTCGCCGTGGTCGGGCAGGGTGAGCAGTTCCCATCCGGTGATCTTCACGCGGCTCCCTCATGAAAACGATCCCGCAATTCTCGAAAACGCATCATGACACGGCTCGCCCACTTCGACCAGATCCCGATTTACATTGATGAAACACCCTTGACGCTTTCGGGAACGTTTGCAACGATCCTCCGTACCAGCGACACAGGAGGCCCGGGTGGCGGTAACGATCAGGCAGGTGGCGAGCGCGGCGGGTGTCTCCGTCTCCACGGTCTCCCGCGCGTTCACCGCACCCGACCAGGTGCAGCCTCAGACCCTGCAGAAGGTCAGGGAGGCGGCGGCCAAGCTCGGCTACGCGCCCAATCCGGCCGCCCGCTCGCTGCGCGGCGGCAGGACCGGGTCGCTCGGCCTGATCATCCCCGACATCGCGAACCCGTTCTTCCCGCCGATCTTCAAGGCGATGCAGGCACGCGCCCGGCGGCTCGGCTACACCGTGCTGGCCGCCGACACCGACGAGCGCGAGTTCGACGAGCTCGAGACCATCGCCGCGGTGTCCAAGCAGGTCGACGGGCTGATCCTGTGGGCGTCCACGCTGCAGGAGGAGCGGTTGCGCGAGCTCGCGGCCGAGATGCCGATCGTCCTGGTCAACCGGCACGTCGAGGGCATCGCGCAGCTGCGGATCTCGCTGTCGGACGGCATCGCGCAGGCGGCCGAACACCTGAAGGCCTACGGGCACGCCCGGTGCGTGTTCGTCAACGGCTCGCGCGCCGACATGGGCCGCGCCAAGTCCATCAAGGCGACGTTCGACTCCCATGACCTGTCGCTGACCGAGCTCGGCCCGTACGAGCCCCGCTTCGAGACCGGCGTGCACGCGGCGACCCTGGTGGCCGCCGGCGAGGCGACGGCGGTGCTCGCGCACAACGACCTCGTCGCGCTCGGCGTGCTGCACCAGCTCGCCAAGCTCGGCATCGGCGTGCCCGACCAGGTGAGCGTGATCGGCATAGACGACACGCTGCTGGCCGCCACGTCCACCCCGTCACTCACCACGATCAGGATCTCGGCCGACGAGGTCGCGACCCTGGCCACCGACCTGCTCATCGACACGATCACCGGCAAGGACGCCGGCCAGAGCGGAGGCCGGATCGTCGAGATCGGCTCGCGCCTGATCCCCCGGGCCTCCACCGCCCAAGCCCGCGCCTGACGGCACCAACCCCCTTCTCCGGCCCCCTTCTCCGGCCCCTCTCTCCGGCCCCCTCCCCGGCACGGCCGCGCCGTGCCGCCATCTCGACGTGCGCATCTCCACCACGGGAGTCACCATGAAGCACACCGCCGCCCTGCTCGGCTGCGCCGTTCTCGCCTCGGCGCTGGCCGCCTGCGGATCCCCCTCCTCCGGCGAGCCCGCCGCGGTCGTGCTCCGGGTCCAGGGCATGCCTCCCGCGACCGACAAGCCGGGGCTCGACCAGTTCAAGGCGATGGTCGCGGAGTTCGAGAAGCAGAACCCCGGCATCAGGGTGCAGGGCTCCACCACCGTCTTCGACCCGCTGACGTTCTCGGCCAAGCTGGCCGGCGGCCGGATCGAGGAAGTGATCAAGGTTCCGCTGACGGAGCCGCAGGGCCTCATCGCCCGCAAGCAGGTCCAGCCCCTCACCAAGGAACTGGCCAAGTGGGCGCACTACAAGGAGTTCAACCCGCAGGTGCTGCAGCCGCTCAGCGACGCGGCCGGCGAGGTGTACGGCGTGCCGCAGGCGCCCTTCGCCCAGGGGCTGGTGTACAACCGCGCCCTGTTCGCCAAGGCCGGCCTCGACCCGGCCAAGCCGCCCAAGACGTGGGACGAGGTGCGCGCCGCCGCCAAGGCGATCTCCGCGAAGACCGGCAAGGCGGGCTTCGTGCACGAGTCCAAGAGCAACCAGGGCGGCTGGCAGCTCACCATGCTCGCCTACACGCACGGCGGCGAGATCGAGCGGCAGGAGGGCGGCCGGTACGTCGCCGCCTTCAACTCCGACCCGGTGAAGAAGGCGCTCGGCCTGCTCAAGGAGATGCGCTGGACGGACGGCTCAATGGGTGACGCCCAGCTCAACGACCAGAA
The DNA here is from genome assembly GCF_040614375.1 of Nonomuraea sp. NPDC005983. Classification (NCBI taxonomy): domain Bacteria; kingdom Bacillati; phylum Actinomycetota; class Actinomycetes; order Streptosporangiales; family Streptosporangiaceae; genus Nonomuraea; species Nonomuraea sp. NPDC005983. The sequence goes on along the minus strand of NZ_JBEXUP010000070.1, from coordinate 28,349 downwards.
CGACGTGATCAAACGGTTCGCCGCCGGAGAGATCGGGATGTACATGGGCACGCCCGGCACCTACCGGCTGGCCAAGATGACGTACGGGATGGAGGACACCGACGCGTTCGGCATCGGCCCGCTCCCCCAGGCGGGCGGGAACGCCACGCTCACCGGCGGCGACGTGTACCTGGTCCCCAAGTCGGTGCCGGCGGACAAGGCCGCCGCCGCGGTGAAGTGGCTGCTGTTCGCCTACGCCCAGCCGCAGTACGACCCGCAGGCGGCGGCCGCGCGCGCCAAGCAGCTCGCCGCGGACCCGAAGTCGGCGGTGGGAGTGCCGACGCTGCCCATGTTCGACGCCGCGCAGCAGGCCGAGATCGACGAGGCCGTCCGCCCCTACGTGAACGTGCAGCTCGAGCACTTCAGGCCGTGGCTGGACGGGACCCCGGCGCTCACCCTGCGTCCCGAGCCGCCCGTGCTGGCCCAGCAGGTGTACACGGTGCTCGACACGGTGGTGCAGGCGGTGCTGACGAACCGGGACGCGTCCGTGGACGACCTGCTGGCCAAGGCCGAGGCCGACGTCAACGCCAAGCTCGCGGCGAGCCGGCAGTGAGCGTGGCCGCTCCCCGCACCATGGCGCCGGGCCCGCCCGCCGGACAGGTCCCGGCGAGCGGCAGGACGCAGGGGCGGCGGGCCAGGCTCGGCCGCAACACGCTGACGGCGCTGGTGTTCCTCGTCCCCGCGCTCGTCACCTTCGGGATGTTCTCCTGGTGGCCGATCGTCAGGGGGCTGCTGATCAGCTTCCAGCGGACGAACCTGGTCGACCCCGCCACCTGGGTCGGGCTGGACAACTTCGCGGCGCTGTTCGCCGACCCGCTGCTGGGCACGTCCGTCGCCAACACGCTGCTGTTCGTCGGGCTGGCGCTGCTGATCGGGTTCCCCGCGCCGCTGCTGCTCGCCACCGTGATGTCCACCGTGCGCAGGGGCGCGGGACTGTACCGGTTCCTCGTCTACGTTCCCGTGGTGATCCCGCCGGTGGTGGCGATCCTGCTGTGGAAGTGGTTCTACGACCCGGGGCACGGCCTGTTCAACGAGCTGCTCGGCCTCGCCGGGCTCGGCCCGTACCCGTGGCTGGACTCGCCGGGCAGCGCGATGGTCAGCCTCGTCCTGCAGTCGACCTGGGCGGGCATGGGCGGCGCCGTGCTGATCTACCTCGCCGCGATCGTGGGCGTCCCGGCCGAGCTGTACGAGGCGGCGCAGATGGACGGCGCCTCGATCTGGACCCGCGTCTGGCACATCACCCTGCCGCAGCTGCGCCCGGTGATCGGCCTGCTGCTGCTCATGCAGCTCATCACCACCATGCAGGTGTTCACCGAGCCGTACGTCTTCACCGGCGGCGGCCCTGACAACGCCACGCTCACGGTGCTGCTGCTGATCTTCCGCTACGCCTTCCAGGACGGCGACTACGGCCGGGCGGCGGCGCTGTCGTTCCTGCTGGCGATCGTGCTGGGCCTGCTGTCCGCCGCGTACCTGCGGGCCACCAGGAGTTGGAGCGCCTCATGAGCCTGATCTCGCACGTCGAGGAGCGCCGGCCGGCCGTGCGGGCGGGCCTGCGCGCCGTCCAGGCGCTCACCCTCGCCTTCCTGGTCCTGATCGGCCTCGGCCCGCTCTACATGACGGTCAAGGGCGCGATGTCGCCGGGCACGGACCTGATCGCCAGGCCGCTCGCGCTCTGGCCGGCCGACCCGCGCCCGGAGAACTTCGCCACCGCCTGGGCCGACCTCGGCGTCGGGCACTACCTCCTCAACACCGTGCAGGTGGTGGGCGGCTCGTGGGCGGTGCAGCTGTTCGTGGCGGTCACCGCGGGTTTCGCCCTGTCGGTGCTGCGCCCCCGGTTCGGCAGGTACGTCTACGGCGCGATCCTGGCCACCATGTTCGTCCCCTACACGGTCTCGATGACCAGCCTCTTCCTCACGGTCATCGACCTGGGCCTGGTCGACTCGTACTGGTCGATCTGGCTGCCGTCCGGGGCGCACGCGTTCAACGTCCTGCTGGCCAGGCGGTTCTTCGACGCGCTGCCGCCCGAGCTGTTCGCCGCCGCCAGAGTGGACGGCGCCGGCACCTGGCAGCTGCTGACCAGGATCGTGCTGCCGATGAGCCGGCCGATCCTGGCCGTCATCAGCCTGCTGGCCGTCATGCACAGCTGGAAGGACTTCATCTGGCCGCTGGTGGCCATCACCGACCCGGGCAAGCAGCCGATCAGCGTCGCCCTGGCCAACCTGGCGGAGCAGGCGCCGCAGGACGAGCTGATCGCCGCCATGGCGATGGCGCTCGCCCCGCCCGTGCTGGTGTTCCTCGTCTTCCAGAAGCACATCGTCGCCGGGCTCGGTTTCACCGGCGTCAAAGGCTGAACGAAAGGCACCCCCATGCCCGACATCTCCCGCCGCACCCTCATCCAGGCCCTCCCCGTCGCCGCAGGGGCGGCGGTCACCGCAGGCGGTGCGACGCTCGGCGCCGCTCCGGCGGCGGCCGCCGAACCGATCTCCGTCGCAGCCGACGGAATCACCCTGGTGGCCGAGGCCGAGGGTTCGATCCTGGTCCGCGACGGCCAGGACCGCATCAGGCTCAGCCATTTCATGATCAAGGACAGCGTGCTCGGCCAGCAGCGCACCTTCGGCGGCACGCCCTCGCTGGTGACCGTCGGCGGCGCTCCCGCGATCCAGGTCGACTACCTCATGTCAGCCTCGGCGCAGCAGGTCAAGGTCCGCGGGCTGTTCACGGTCGCCGCCCGCCGGGCCCACCTGCGCTGGGAGGTGAGCGGCAGCGCGACGCTGACGCCGTCCGGCTTCATGTTCGCCAGGACCGTGCTCGCCCCCTCGGCGCCCGAGCGGTTCGTGCCCGTGACCAGGTGGACCCGCGACCCCAGGGGCGGCGTTCCTTACGAGGTCAACGCGGGCGCGCTCTACCAGGAGAGCTGGCCGGGCACCGGCGCTTACTTCCGGCTCGACAGGACCACGCCCGGCTTCACGAACGCCACGTGGATCCACGCTCCGGGCGACGCGGACAACGTCACCGAGGTGGAGTTGGTGCTCGGCGCGATGCGCCCGGCGGCGGCCAACGCGGTGGGCGCCGGGGTCCCGCTGAGCGTCGACGCGTGGAGCGAGCAGCCGTTCGGCCTGTACGGTCCCACCACGTCCATGCGGCTCAGCGCGCAGGTCGTCAACGGCTCGGCCGTGCAGAGGGAGGTGCGGCTGACCTGGTGGGCCCGTGACTTCGACGGCAGGAAGGCGGGCTGCGGCGAGCTGACCAGGACCCTCGCGCCCGGCGCGGTCTGGGACGAGACGTTCACCGTCGACGGCGACCCCCAGGGCATCGTCTTCGCCGAGGTCAGGGCGGCCTCCGGCGCCGACGAGGCGTTCGCGAGGACCAACCTGGCCACGCTCCGGCCGCACACCTATCAGGCCGGGGGCAGGTTCGGCATCGCCAACTACGCCTGGCTGGCGGTGCCGGACAAGGCGTCGGTCGGCGCGCTGCTGCAGAAGATCGGCGTCAGATCCGTGCGCATCTCGTACGCGGGCGCGCCCGGCCACTCCCCGGCGGAGCTGGACGCGCTCGGCATCGCGCACAACGTGCAGCTCGGCGGGGTCATCTTCAACGGCACGGCCGAGCAGATCGCCGCCTGGGCGGACGACCGGGCGGCCACCGCGGTCGCGTCCGGCGCCCGCTACTTCGAGGTGGCCAACGAGCTGAACCAGCCGTGGATGTCCGGGCAGAAGGCCGCCGAGTACGTCCGCGACGGCCTGCGGCCCATCCACGACCGGCTCAAGGACTCCGGGATCAAGCTGATGAACTGCGGCCTCGGTGGCATGGACTACAAGTGGACGGCGAACTTCCACGCGGCGGGCGGCTGGGACCTGATCGACGCGTTCGCCTTCCACCCTGGCCGCGGCAACTTCACCCCCGACTACGCGCCGCCGCCCGGCGAATGGGAGCAGGGCGAGAACGGCTCGTACTGGAACTTCCTCGGCGCGCTGCGCAAGGCCCGTCAGACCGTCGACGAGTACGGCGGCGGCAAGGAGCTCTGGCTGACCGAGGCCTACGCCTGCACCAGGCCGAACCGGTGGTGGAACGACACCCACCGGCAGGCCGCGGAGAACGTCCTGCTCACGCTGGCGCTGGCCGTGTCGGAGGGGGTGGACGGCGTGAACTGGTACCAGCCGCACGACAGCACCGTCCACCATCCGCAGGAGGCCGACCCGGCCAACGCGGAGTACCACTTCGGGCTGATGAACCGCGACACCAGCGCCAAACCGGCGCTGCTCGCCTACGCCACGGCGACGCGCACCTTGGAGGGCGCGCGGTTCGTCCGGTGGCTGACGTTCGACGACCCGGACGTCAAGGGCCTGCTCTTCGACACGTTCGCCATCCTGTGGACCCGCAAAGACGGATATTTCCTGAACAGCGATCACGGTACGGACCCGTGGCACCCACACCCCGAACCCTGGGTGGACCACTGGCCGACCAAGACCCGCCTGACGGTCCAGGCGAGCGGCGCCACCGTCCGCGAGGTCGACTGCATCGGCCGCGAGCGCGTCATCCCCGCGCGGAAGGGGCAGGTCACGCTCACCCTCGACGGCGCTCCCCGGATCTACTTCGGGGTGGTGGCCCGATGAGACAGGAGACCGTCAACCGGGACATCACCGTGGTGGGCGGTGGGCTGGCCGGGGTGTGCGCGGCGATCGCCGCCGCCCGGCTGGGCCGCACGGTGGCGCTGGTCGGCAACCGGCCCGTGCTGGGCGGCAACTCCAGCAGCGAGGTGCGGGTCTGGGTGTGCGGCGCGACCGGGCACGGCAAGAACCACCACGCCCGCGAGGGCGGCATCATGGGCGAGCTGTTCGTCGAGAACCAGTACCGCAACCCGCACGGCAACCCCTACTTCTGGGACACCACCGTGCTCGACGCGGTACGCGCCGAGCCGAACGTCTCGCTGTTCCTCAACACCGACGTCCGCCTGGTCGACGCGGACGAGAGCGGCATCGCCTCCGTCACCGGCTGGATGATGGGCTCGGAACGGCTCATCACCTTCGAGTCGCCCGTCTTCCTGGACTGCACGGGCGACGGCCTGGTCGGCCACCTCGCGGGCGCCCGCCACCGGATCGGCCGCGAGGGCCGGGCCGAGTACGGCGAGCCGTGGGCGCCGGAGGAGCCCGACGACATCACGCTCGGCAGCACCCTGCTCTTCTACACCAAGGACGCGGGAGAGCCCGTCAGGTACGTCCCGCCGAGCTTCGCCAAGGACATCTCCACGACCTCGATCCCCGAGCGGCGGATCATCAAGGCCGGTGACAACGGCTGCGCGTACTGGTGGATCGAGTTCGGCGGCGAACTGGACACCGTCCACGACAACGACCGCATCCGCGACGAGCTCTGGTCGGTGATCTACGGCATCTGGGACCACATCAAGAACTCGGGGAAGTTCGACGCCGACACGATGACCCTCGAATGGGTGGGCGCGCTTCCCGGCAAGCGGGAGTACCGCCGCCTCCTGGGCGACTATGTGCTCACCCAGCACGACGTGCTCGGCCAGACCCCGTTCGAGGACCGGGTGGCGTTCGGCGGCTGGTCCATCGACCTGCACCCGCCGCAGGGCATGTACGCCACCGAGGCCGGGGCCAAGCAGCGCTACGCCGACGGGATCTACCACGTCCCCTACCGCTCGCTGTACTCGGTGAACGTGCCCAACCTGCTGATGGCCGGGCGCAACATCTCCGCCTCGCACGTGGCGTTCGGCTCCACCCGGGTCATGGCCACCTGCGCGACGATCGGCCAGGCGGCCGGCACCGCGGCCGCGCTCTGCGTCGAGCACGGCGCCCGCCCGCGCGACCTCGACACGGGCGAGCTGCAGCGGACGCTGCTGCGGGAGGACGCCTCCGTCATCGGCCTGCAGCTGGACGACCCGGCGGACCTCGCCCGCACGGCCACCGCCACCGCGACGGGCACGCTGGCCAGACTGGTGGTCGACGCCCCCGCCCAGAGCTGGCGGCTCGACGCGGACGCCGGGATCGTCCTGCCCGCCGACCCCGCGCTGACCGGCGTGCGGCTGCTCCTCGACGCCGCCGCGGACACCTCGCTCACCGTCGAGCTGCACGACCCCGTGCTCGGCCAGAACTACGTGCCCCGCGAGCTGGTGGCCACCAGCGTGCTCGCGGTCGCGGCGGGCGAGAAGCAGTGGGTGGACCTCGGCGTCGACTGGCGCCCCGACTCCCCGCGCAACGCCTTCCTCGTCGTCAAGGCCGACCCGCTGGTGTCCCTGCACGTCGCCGACCAGGCCACGCCCGGGGTGCTGTGCCTCACCCGGGTGCCGCTGCGCCCGGAGCACGAGACGCCCCAGCCGCTGCGTGAATGGACGGACGCCGGGCTGCTCCGCCGCACCTTCTGCCTGGAGACGGGGGAGACCGCCGCGTTCGCGCCGGGCAAGGCCCTCGACGGCTACCAGCGCCCGTACGCGGGCCCGCACATGTGGGTCTCCGACGGCCTTCCCGCCGCGCTCGAACTGGCCTGGCCGGAGCCGGTGACGATCGGGCGGGTCGAGGTGATCGCCGACGACGACGTCAACGAGGACCTGATCAACCTGCACCACCACCGCACCCCGTTCGAGGTGCTGCCGACGCTGGTGCGCGACTACCGGGTGGAGGTGCGGCGCGGCGGCGCCTGGCAGGCGGTCGCCGAGGTGGCCGCGAACCGGCGGCGGCGTGTCGCGCACGTCCTGGCGGAGCCGGTGACGGCCGACGGGCTGAGAATCGTGGTGGAATCGACGAACGGCGCGCCGTCGGCCCACCTGGTCGCGGTACGCGCCTACTCCCCGAGAGGTGATGGATGAGCCCGAGGCGGGTGCTGGTCACCGGGGCGGCCGGGCGTATCGGGCGTGCCACCCTCGACCTGCTGGGCTCGCACGGGATCGCGGCCAGCGCGCTCGTCCTCGAGGACCCCGGCGGCCTTCCGGCCGAGACGGTGGTCGAGGGCGACGCGACCGACCCCGCCGCCGTCGGCGCCGCGCTCCAGGGCGTCGACGCCGTCATCCACCTCGCCGCGATCCCGACCCCCGAGCGGGAAAGCGCCGCGACGGTGTTCGCGACCAACACCCAGGCCACGTTCACCGTCCTGGAGCTGGCGGGGCGGGCGGGGGTCAGGCAGGTGTGCGTGGCGACCTCCCAGGCGGCCAACGGCCTGGCGTTCGCCGCGAGAGACCTGCACCCCGCCTACGTGCCGGTCGACCTCGACCTGCCGTCGCAGTCGGAGGACGCGTACGCGCTGTCCAAGCAGGTCGACGAGCTGACCGCGGCGACGATGGCGCGCAGGCACGGGATGAGCGTGGTCGCGCTGCGCCTGCCGTACGTCGGCGGGTTCGACGAGCGGCTGCGCGACTTCGCCCGCCGCTGCGCCGCCGACCCCGGCCTGCACGCGCGCGGGCTGTGGGCGTACCTGGAGACCCGCGACGCGGCCCGCGCGTGCATGCTGGCGCTGGACGTGCCGGGGCCGGGCGTGCACCCGGTGCTGGTCGCCGCGCCCGAGACGCTGGTGCCGCACCCGACCGAGGAGCTGATGCGCCGCTACCACCCGACGACCGAGCTGCGCTCTCCGCTGCCCGGCCGGACCGTCCCCATCGACCTCTCGACGGCCACCGACCTGCTGGGGTTCATCCCCTTGTACGCGCTCTGATCCCCGTCGCTCGGCCTAGCGGATGATCGTCAGGGTGTGGGCGTGGGCGGGCGCGGGCTGCGCCGGCAGCGCGATCTCCACGTCGGCGCCTCGCTGCGTCCACACCAGGTCGCCGGGCCCGCCGAGGAGCCCGACGCGGGTGCCCGACGGGAGCGTCAGGTCTCGGACGACGACCGGGCCGGGCCCGACGTCGCCGAGCACGACGGCGTAGACGCGCTCGTCCCTGCTGGTGAAACGGACCTCGTGGGCGTCGGCGGTGACCGCCCGCGTGCGCTCCCACGGGCGCGTCCCGAAGATCGCCTCCCCGTTCGTCTCCAGCCATCCGCCCAGCTCGCGCAGCGGCTCCTGCTGGATCTCGGGGATGCGCCCCTCGCCGTCGGGGCCGACGTTGATGAGCAGGTTGCCGCCCTTGCTCACGACGTCCACCAGCAGGTGGACGAGGTCGGCGGCGCCGAGCAGGTCGGCCCTGGTCTCTTGGGCGTTGTAGCCGAAGGACGTGCCGAGGCCACGCGTCAGCTCCCAGGGGCGCGGGATCACGTCCTCGGGGCAGCTGTACTCGTGCGTCTCCACGTCGAAGTGGAACGCCGGGGGCTTGACCGGCGGCTTCTTCCCGCTCTTGGCGAGCGCCCTGAGCGTCGCGCCGATGAAGCGGAGGTAGAGGAAGCGGCCGATCGGGTTGCGCGGCATGCTGAGCTGGGTCCAGCGGTCGTTGACCACGCCGTCGGCGACCGTGTCGTAGTAGTGGGCGAAGAGCTCGTGCTGGTCGGTCTCCGCGGGCCAGCCCATGTCGTTCCAGAGGATCGACGGCTCGTACCGGTCGATCAGCTCCCGCCACTGCGCGGCGGCGTACCGCGCGTACTCCGGGCCGAGGGCCTGCTGCTCCATGAGGTCGGGCATGGTGCGGACCGGCTTGTCGACGAACGTCCAGTCGATGCCGCCCGCGTAGTAGAGCCCCATCCGCAGCCCCTCCGCCCTGACGGCCTTGGTGAGGTCGCCGACGAGGTCGCGGGAGGCCCGGTAGTCGGCGGGCATGTGGGGGTTGGGCACGCTGGTGGGCCAGAGCGGGAAGCCGTCCAGGTGCCTGGTGACCATGACGACGTACTGGGCGCCGGCCCCGGCGAAGAACCGCGCCCAGTCGCCGAAGTCGACGTCGGCCGCGGCCTCGTCGAACTGCCGGCGGAAGCCGGTGTAGGGGAAGCTCTCGCCGTACGTCCGCGCGTGGTGCCGGGCGGTGGACGAGCCGGGCACGCGCAGGGCGTTGAGGTACCACTCCGCGTACGGGATGTCGCCCCTGGTGTCCTTCATGGCCGTGAGGTCGTTCATGAAGCTCTCGAAGTCGCCCGCCTCGGGGTCGGCGTAGGCGGGAACCGAGTACAGGCCCCAGTGGATGAAGACGCCCAGCTTCGCGTCCTGGTACCAGCGGGGGATCGGCCGCGTGTCGAGCGAGGCTTTGTCCGGCCGGTAGGTCACGGCGTTTCTCCCGGTACGTGAGGTGTGGCGGCTGTGGCGAGGCGTACCAGCGCGCGCAGTTCGTGCTCGTAGCTGCTGAGGTCGAAGTCGGGGTCCACGCTGAGCACGCGGATGATCCCGTCCCGCATGGAGCGGATGGCGATCGCGACGGATCGCGGGTGGAACGCGCGGAACTCTCCCAGCCGCTGGCCCTGGACGAGCAGGTCCTCCAGCGCGTCGATGTCAGCGCTCATGATCTTGGCCAGGGCGGACGGCCGGCCCTCGGCGGTACGCGAGCCGGTGGTGATGTCCAGCACGGCGACCAGGTGCTTGCGGTGGGTGCCGATGAAGGCGAGGTTGGCGCCGATGAAGGCGTCCAGCCGGGCGGCGGGGGTCTGCTCGGCGTCAACGCGCTCGGCGACGTGGCCGGCGAACGCGGCCATGACCTCCGCGACGAGGGAGTCGATGAGGTCCTGCCGGTTGGCGAAGTGGTACGTGATCAGCCCGGTGCTGCTCAGCCCGGCCTTCCTGGCGATCCTGGCGAACGACGCCTTGGCCAGACCCTCGTCAGCGATCACCTCGACGGCGGCCTCGACGATCTGGGCCCGTCTGGCCTGCTCGGTCAACGTTCGTTGCTCATGTGAGCTGATTTTTGCTCGCACAAGCAAACCCTAACGCACGCGACAGTCACCGTCAGAGTGCGTTTCGTCACCGAGCGGGCGCCGGCCCCGTCACGAGCTGCTGGATCAGCGGGCCCAGCCAGGCCACGACCGTCTCGTGGTCGGCGGAGGCGAGAGGTTCGAGCCCGAGCAGGTAGCGGGCGGCGGCGAGGCCGAAGATCTGGCCGGTGATCAGGCTGGCGCGCAGCTCCCCGTCAGGGCCGCCGATCGCCCCTGCGAGCTGCCCGGTCACCTCCCGCGCGAGGAAGTCGCGGAGCACCGTGGTGGAGTCATCGCGAACCGGCCCTGACCGGATCAGCGTGAGGAACGACTCGAAGCCGGAGCTGTCCCACAGGTGCAGGAAATGGCGGACGAGCCCGGCTCCCAGGTCGTCGAGGCCGGCCTCGACCAGCGCGCCGATCGCCTCCTTCGGGCCGGCGGGCAGGCGCATGGTGGCGGCGAGCAGCTCCTGCTTGCTGCCGAAGAAGTAGTGCACCATGGCGGGCTCGACACCCGCGTCAGCGGCGACGGCGCGCACGGTGGTGCGGTCGTAGCCCAGCTCGGTGAAGCGCGCCCGCGCCGCGTCGAGGATGCGCTGACGGCTCTGCATCCCGGTGCGCCACCTGCCCTGCCGCCGCACCTGCGGCCCGCCCCCGTCTCCGGACTGCCCCACATCGCCTCCCGGGACGCGACTCCTTTGGGCAGCGAGCCTAGATGTTGGACGGGGCGCAGAGGGCGGCGTCGAGGGCGGCGAAGAGGTGCTGGTCGTTCTTCGGGGTGCCCGTGACGTACACGGTCGCGGCCCTGCCGGCGCGGTCGCGGCCGCTGAGGACGCGCACGCCCGGGAGGCCGCCGTCGTGCATCCAGGCGGCACCGCAGCTCAGCGGGTAGGAGTAGACGCCGAGGCCGTAGCGGCTTCCCTTGGGGTCGGAGGCGGGGACCGCGCCGGCGAGCATCGTGCGCAGCGTCCGCTCGGGGATGGACTGCCAGAAGCGGTTCAGGTCCTCAGGGGTGGAGACCAGGCCGCCGCCCGCGCCGAACGCGTAGCCGGGCAGCTCGGTCTGGTCCATCTCTCCGGCCTTCGGGTTGACCGGGTTGACGCCGTAGGTGTGGGCGTGCTTGCCACGGATGCCCAGCTCCCCGCTCTTCGGCCAGTACGTCCCGCGCAGCCCCTTCAGCACGCCGTCCTCGGTGACCGCGCGGAAGTCCTTGCCGGTCACCTTCTCGATGAGCACGCCCGCGACCAGGTAGTTGGTGTTGGAGTAGGACCACCGCTCGCCCGGCTTGCCGACGGGCGGGCGGGACAGGGCCAGCGCCAGGTGGTCGGCGGGGTCGGCGGGCTTGCTCCAGTCGACCAGGTCGAAGTACTCGGGCAGGCCGCTGGTGTGCTGCAGGAGCTGCCGGACGGTGACGTCCGCGCCGTGCAGCGCCCCGGGCAGGTAGTGCTCGACCCGCTCGTCGAGGTCCAGCTTCCCCTCGGCGGCCAGCCGCATCACCGTCACCCCGATGACGGACTTGGTGACGCTGGCGGCGCGGAAGCGGCCGTCGGCGCCGACCATCGGCCTGCCGGTGCCGCGCTGGGCAGTGCCCGAGGTCCACGTCGTGGTATGGCCGTTCCTGTCACGTACCGAGAGCACGGCTCCGGCCAGGCCGTCCTGCGTGGTCAGCCGGTCCACCTGCGCCTGGACACCCCGGTCGGGAACGGCGGCGGCCATGGCGGGGGAGGCGGCGCCGAGCAGGACGACGGCGGCGGCTGCGGCGGCGAGGTACTTACGCATCTGCGGGACATCTCCTTGTGTTCGGGGTGATGTCCCCATCCTTGGATCTCCGGCCCCCAAGATCAGTCATGCCGTCCGGCTTCTTGGGGTGGGGCCTGCACCACCGCCGCCGAAGGGGGCCGGCACCACCGGCTACGTCGCCATACCATGCCGTATGGTACGGTCCTGGGCATGGCGAGCAAACTGGACTGGCTGGAGGCCGGGTTCAAGGTCCTGACCGAGTCAGGCGTGCCCGGGCTGACGATCGAGCGGCTCAGCGGCGACCTGGGCCTCACCAAGGGCTCGTTCTACCACCACTTCAACGGCATGTCGGGCTACCGGGCCGACCTGCTGAACCACTTCGAGGCCCAGTACACCAGCCGTTACATCGACGGCGTGGAGCGGCAGGGCGGGCCAGGGTCCAAGCTGGCCCGCCTGCTCGACCTGGTCCTGGCCGACGAGGACGCCGGCCTGGAGATCGCCATCCGGGCCTGGGCGCTACAGGACGACGGGGTACGCGCCGTCCAGGAGCGCATCGACCGGCTGCGCACCGCGTACCTGCGCACGCTCGCCCGCGAGGCCGGAGCCGACGAGGCCGACGCGCTGGCCCGGCTGCTCTACCTGGTGCTGGTCGGCGCGCAGCAGGTCGTCCCGCCGCTGCCGACCGCCGATCTGCGCGACGTCTACGAGCTGGCCATGCGCCTGCTGCCGAAGGAGGAGCTGTGAACCCACTGGCCCGATGGGTCCCCCGCCTGATCATCCTCACCTCAGTGCTGCACTTCGTCTGGGCGTTCGCGCAGACCAACGCGTGGGCGCGGATCGCCAGCGACGGCTTCCTCAGCGCGGTCGCCGACGAGAGCGCCGCCGACTACTGGCCGCGCGAGGGCAGCGTCTGGTTCATGGCGTGCGGCGTCGCGCTGCTGGCGCTCGGCACGTTGTCACGGCACGTGGTCAGGACGACCGGCCGCCTCCCTGCCCAGATCGGCTGGTACCTGCTGGCGCTGGGCGTGCCGCTGTGCGTCCTCTACTTCCCGGTCACGGGCAGCTGGGCCCTGCCGGTCATCGGCGTCCTCGCCCTGCTGGCCGCCAGGAAGAGCGCGCCGGACGCGACCGGCTGACCTTCCCACGGGCCATGACCCGCCCGGAAACCACGACCGGATCCTCGACTTCTCCACCCCCGTGACCGGCAGCCTGTTCTTCGTGCCCAGCGCCGGCTTCCTCGACGACCTCCCCGACCCGCCCGCCGCCGAGGCGGCCGCGTCCGTCAACGCCCAGAGGCGGCCTGACGGCTCCTGACCTGGACATTCTCCCTTGTTGGCCTCCCTGCCCGGTGGAAGACTGAGGCTGACGGGAGGGGGGACTTGTCATGATCGAGGTCAAGAGCATCGACAAGCCGGACGAGCGCCGTGACTTCATGATGGGGCACCTGGAGGTGTGTCACCTGAGCGGGCTGACCTTCGGCGTCGCCACGTTCGAGCCGGGATGGCGCTGGTCGGCGTCGATCAAACCCATCGTGGGCACCGAGTCCTGCGAGGTCCACCACAACGGCTTCGTCGTCAAGGGACGGATGCGCCTGCGGATGAACGACGGCACCGAGGCCGAGGTGGGCCCCGGCGAGGTCTTCGTCTGCCCGCCGGGGCACGACGCCTGGGTGGTGGGCGACGAGCAGGTCATCGTCTACGACTTCGCCGGCGGAGCCGGCGAGTACGGGAAGGCCAGGGACTGACGCGCGAGGCGGCGCGGCCCCGGGAAGGGCGGCGCCGCCTGGGCGTCAGGCCGGATCCCGGACGTCCTTCCGGCGCGCGCGGAACCGGCGGAAGCCGATGAGGAGCACCGCTCCGGCGATCAGGGTCACCAGCGCGACGAGCACGGCGACCAGCGCGATCGGGGAGTCGACCGACGCCACCAGCCCGAACGTTCCCGACTTCTCCGGGAAGGTCAGCGTTCCGGTCTGTGTGCGGTCGACCCGGCCGCTCTTGAGGGTGAGGCTGAACTTCCACGGCCCGTCGGGGAGCTCCTCCCCCAGCAGGACGGTGACGGTTCCCTGGTCGCCGGGCGCCAGGGTGGTGCCGCGGTCGACCGGGAAGGGGCCGGCGCTCAGCGAGCTCGGCCCGTCTGACAGCGACAGCCGGCCTTCGAGGTCGACGGCGCGTTCGCCGGTGTTGGCGACGGTGGCCTGGATCCTCGGCTGCCCGTCCTCGGTCCGCTGGGGCACGATCTCGCCGATCCGGAAGTCCGTGGGCGGCTCCCCGCCGGGGCCGACGTCGAGATAGGTACGGATCCCGACACGGTTGACGAGGGTGATGCCCTCTTGCCTCCCCGCCCCTGCGGCCGAGACCTCCGCCCAGATGACGGCGTACCGCTCACCCCTGGAAGCCCAGGTCGGCACGGCGACGACGGCCCGCACCGACGCCCTCTCGTGCGGGGGCAGGACGATGCTGGGACGGTTGAGCCTGATCCACGAGCTCAGCTCGTTCCCGGTCCGTTCCGGCGCGAAGGTGAAGTGGCCGTGGCTGATGTCGGCTCCGGCCGCGTACAGCTGCAGGTGCTGGGGCTTGTTCGAGGCGTTGTGGACCTCGAAGCGCCGACTGAAGGTGGTGCCGGGGTTGACGTGGTCGACGATGAAGACGTGCGAGCGCGGGTCGTCCGTCCGGTTGGCGGGAATCTCCAGCAACCTGATGCCGATGCTGTTCCTCCCTGCGGGACGCGCCTCGCCCCGGCCCGGGTCCGCGACGGCCGCTGGAGCGCCGACCATCGCTTGCGCGAGGAGCGCGAGCAGCACCGCGGAGACGAGCCGGGTGAACGGTGAGATGGCCATGCGCGTCAGGCGACGGAGTGGTTCACCGTGCCGGTGTAGGTACCCGCCACCGCTTGGGCCGGGACGTTGACCACGATGGTCGGGTTCCAGGCGACGGAGTTGTCACCGGAGCCGGTCGTCTTGCTGAAGGCGGTGCGCGAGACGTCAAGCGACTGCGCGGCGGCCGCGTTGGCCTGGCCAGGGACGAGGGTTCCGCCGCCGGTGCTGGCGGTCGCCGAGCCGGACCAGTACAGGATGTCAGTATTTGGGATGGTTTCGGCGGCGGTGCCACCCCCTGTGGTGAAGCCGCCCGTCGCGGCGATCACCGACGCCGTCCAGGTGGCGGTGAGCGCGGCACGCTGGTCGGTGACCGTGATCGTGCCGAGCTGGCCGCTGATCTGGCCGGCCGGCGCGGAGTTCCCGACGTTGACCGGGCCGGCCGGAACGGTGATCGTCAGTCCGTCCTCGCCGGTCACGGTGAAGGTCACCGTGGTGGAGCAGGTGGTTGACGCGGGGCAGGTGACGGCCTGCGCCGGCACGGCGACCGCCATGGCGACAGCCAACCCGGCGACTCCTACCAGGGAAATGCCCAGACGGCACTTGGACATTGCTGGTCTCCTTCGTCGAATTCACCGCCCTGTCTGGGCCGTTCTCGTATGACATTCTCCTCAGCGCGAAGAATCCGGAAACCGGTTCAGTGGGCATCTGGCAACATTTGGCGATCAGATGGAGAGCGCCAGAAACTAGCGGGTCAGCGACCCACCCGCCGAAATTACCCATAACACGGACAAACCATCCGGCTTGCCCGACCACCCCGGCACGCCCGCGCCCACCGTTCGACCTGGCGCACCCCCCCCAAAGGCGCCACCATTTCTTTTACAACGGATTTACCGGCCGCGAGCGGGAGAGGCGGAACGCAGCCGACAATCTGCAATCTAGAATGCGTTCGATTTTCCGCGCGCCCTGACGCACGAACCGCATGTGAGGAAACGGAATGAGGACGAGCTGTACGGGCAACTCCGTCGCGCGGGCAGCCTTGCCACTGACGGCGTCGATCGTCCTGGTGCTCGCCCTCGGCACTCCCACCGCCTCGGCCTCCCGGATCGCGGCGAGCGCCACCGTCGCCTGGCGCGTCGACCCGCTGACGATCACCGTGCCCGCCTCGGCCAGCCTCGGCACCGGCGCCAAGGGGGCCTCGATCACCGCCTCCCTGGGAACGGTGACCGTGACCGACTCACGGGGAGGCAATCCGCCCTGGACGGCCACCGTGTCGGCCACCGATTTCACCTCCGGGATCGCCACCATTACGAAGAGCCATGTCTCGTACTGGTCCGGCCCTGCCACCGCCCAATCGGGTGGCGGCTCCCGCACCCCCGGGCAGAGCAGCGCGGCCCAGGCGGTCGCCCTGTCGACGTCGGCGACCGCGTTCTCCGGACGCAAGGCGGCGGCGGTCACCCAATCCACGAGCTGGCAGCCGACGATCGTCGTCGCCGTCCCCGCCGCCGCCGCCGCGGGCATCTACACCGGCAGCATCATCCATTCGGTCGCCTGAGGCGTGCGCCTTTCTTCAGCACATCTTCAGCACAGGACGGCTTTCGGCCCTCCGCCTCGAATCCGGCTTTCCGTGAAACTCGGAGCCCGACGCATGTCCAGGCGGCCCGTCGATGAGTTGGCGTTTCCATGACCAGCCACGAACGCAGATGGCCGAGGGCGGCCGGCGACCGCGGGAGATATTGAGATCGCCGGAGCCGGGCGCGGGGCGAACAGCGTCGTAGGCGATTTCGCGCCGACGACGGCCCGATGCCGCGGGCGTCCATTCGCGGAGTTGCGCCCCGGCGGTCGGCACGCGTTCCTTTTTCGCCTGCTGGAAGGGATGTCATGCGCCTCTCGACTCGCCGCCTGGGGTACCCGCTCGTGGTCATGGCTCTGGCCATGGCGGCAAGCGCTCCCGTGGCCGTATCCGCGTCCGCCTCGCCACCCCACCCGCCGTCCCCTCCACGCCCCTGGGTGAAGATCTGCCTCAAGCTCAAGCAGATGCCACAGCACCGGCGTATCAAGTGCCACTTCCCGCCCGCGCCACGCTCCTCCCGGCCGAACGGGCTCGCGGCCGAAGCCCTGCAGTCACCGTCGATCAGCGAGCTGTCGATACCCACTGACCCCGCGACCCCCGTCGGGATCACGACCGGTCCCGACGACAACCTGTGGTTCACCGAGAACTACGCCAACAAGATCGGGAAGGTCACGACAGGCGGCCTGTTCACCGAGTACTCCCTCCCCACCAGCGGCTCCGAGCCGGCGTACATCACAACGGGGCCGGACGGCGCGCTGTGGTTCACCGAGGCGATCGGCAACCAGATCGGACGCATCACCACCTCCGGAACCATCACCGAGTACACCCTGCCCACCAGCGACGCCTACCCCTGGGGCATCACCACCGGGTCGGACGGCGCCCTGTGGTTCGTCGAGCAGAACGCCAACCAGATCGGACGCATCACCACCTCCGGAACCATCACCGAGTACGCCCTGCCCACCAGCGGCGCCTACCCGATGGGCATCACCGCGGGTCCTGACGACAACCTGTGGTTCACGGAAGCGCTCACCGGAAGCATCGGGCAGATCACCACGGGCGGCTCGATCACCGAGTTCGCCGTGCCGTCCTCCGGCGCGCTGCCCATCGGCATCACCACGGGCCCTGACGGCAACCTGTGGTACACCGACGCCAACGGCAAGGTCAGCAACGTCGACACCTCGGGCAACTTCACCGAGTACACGCTCTCCGACCCCAACAGCTTCCCGTGGGGCATCACCGTCGGGCCCGACGACAACCTGTGGTTCCTCGAACAGCAGACCAACAACGTCGCCTACTCCACCACGTCCGGGATCATCAACGAGTACGCGCTGCCGACCCTCGTCGCCGGACCGTTCGACATCACCACCGGCCCCGACGACAACCTCTGGGTCACCGAGGACAACGTCTCGCAGCTCGCCGTCGTGACTCCCTGACGAGAACCTCTCGGCGGTCGCTCCTCACCCGCGCATGGGGCGACCGCCAAGCGGAGGGAGCCCCCCACTCGGCGCGGTCGATCGGGCCACCTGCCGCCGGCTCCGCTACCAGGCGCCTCCTCCGCCGCCGCTGCCGTCGCTGCTCGCGCTACCGCCGCCGGCATCCGACGAGCTGTGGCCGTGGTCGGAGCCTGCCGCGTTACGGCGACGGCGTGGGGGGGTGCGCCTCTCGCGGCGGTGGACGATGACGATGACGCCGAGGACCAGTACGCCCATGATCCCGATGATCGCGAAGTTGAGCAGCGGGTTGTCCGTCTCAGCGGAGGCTGTGGCCGGGTCGCAGCCGTTGTCCTGCGCGGGGGCCCTGAGACTGCCGCCCGCGCGGAGGGTGGCGAGGTCCGCGGAACCGTCCGTGCCGTCCTTGCGTACGACGGCGGACTGGCCGGAGCCGGGCTTCCCGGGAAGGTCGAGACGGGCCCGCGGGAAGACCAGGTCGAGGGCGACGGCATGGCCAGGAGGGACGTTGACGGCCGTGGCGGTGGCCTCCGGCCCGGTGAAGGACGCCTTGAGCCGACCGGCCGGCTGCCCGAAAGCCTCGTGCACGCCGCCCGCGTCCCCGGCCAGGCGGACGGTGACCTGGAGCCGGTCCAGGTCACGCAGCCAGTTCCGCCCCCGGACGGGGAGATGCAGGAAGGCGTGCCGGTCGTAGGCGGTGACCGCGCCCTTCAGCGTGTAGGCCACGCGGAAGGTGCGCGAGGTGCGAGGGGCGGCGGTGAAGTGCCAGACGACACGATGCGGCCCCTCGTCGGTGCACGCGACCTCGGCGTAGCTGCCGTCCGGCCCCTCGGCGCCGAGTTCGGGCTCGCCACCGCGCTGGTAGCGGGTGGCGCCCTCGGCAACGGTGACGTCGGAGATCCGCGTTCCCTCGGCCATCGGAACGTCGACGTACGCGCCGTGCACCTCGTCCGTGAACTGGAACGTGTGGTCCTCGACGACGCTGACCGTGCCGTCGCCGCGCACCGTGGCCGCTATGACGGTTTTCGGCAACGTGTAGCGCGGCTCGTCCGTAGTGGCGAGCCTGGCGCCGGCCATGGCGGGCGGAGCGGCGGCCAGGCCCAGGACGAGCGTCCCCAGCACGAACAACGACGATCCCACCCGTCCACGCACTGCGCCCCCGATCACCCGTTCGTCAGATTCTGACACCCTGACAAGGCGCACTTTCATCCTGCTTAATGCACTCCGCCTGCTTTCTCCGAGTTCGCGGCTTCCGCCCGTCCGCCAGGGTGGGGCCCGCCCCAACCCAAAGCCGCCCTCGGAACGCGAGACAGACCTGACTTTCGTCAGGTGTGGTCCTGGCCGATCGACAGATCCCTTCCGGGCTGCGCGATCTCTAGGTTCTTGTCCATGAAACGCAAGCTCATCGGCCTGGTGGCGGGTATCGGCCTGGTCGCGTCCGTCGCTGTGGCTCCTGCCGCGCAAGCCGTTCGGGCGGGCACCGGGCTGACCCCGGCCGCCATCGACGCCTACCTCGCCGAGGCCATGGAGTCCACCGGCCTGCCGGGGATGTCGATCGTCGTGACCCACAAGGACAAGGTCGTGCACGCGGCCGGGTACGGGCACGACTCCGACGGCGAACCGGTCACCGCGAACACCCCGATGCGCGTCGCGTCGCTCAGCAAGTCGTTCACCGCCATGGCCGTCATGACGCTGGTGGACGCGGGGAAGATCGCGCTGGACGAACCGGTCGCCCGGCAGCTGCCGGAGTTCCGGATGGCCGATCCGCGCGCGGCACAGATCACGGTCCGGCAGCTGCTGAACCAGACGTCCGGCCTGTCCGACAGCACCGTCGACATCGGCGCCACCGAGGCGGCCACCTCGCTCGCCGGGTACGTGTCCACGCTGCGCACCGGCCGGCTGGCCGCCGATCCCGGCACGCGCTGGGCGTACTGCAACGTCAACTACGACCTGGCCGCCCGGTTGGTCGAGGTGGCCGGCGGTCTCAGCTTCGGCGACTACCTGAAGCAGCGCGTCTTCGGACCGCTCGGCATGACGCACAGCGCCGTCAGCGACCAGGACGTGAAGCCCGCCGCCGGGTTCAACTCGATCTACGGCGCCTGGGTGCCGCGTCCCGAGCTGCCCGGCTTCCTCAACGGCGGCGGCAGCGGAGGCGTCGTCACCGACGCCGCCGACATGGGCAGCTGGCTGATCAGCCAGACCGGCAGCGGCAGGCAGCTCGTGACCGCGAAGAGCCTCCAGACCATGCACACCCCGTCGCAGGTGCGCGACTACGGCATGGGCTGGGGCTCGGACACCATCGGCGGCGCCAAGCTGCTGGTGCACAGCGGCAACCTGTTCACCTACAACGCCGTGGAGGCGCTCTCCCCCGACACCGGGTACGGCTTCGCGGTCATGGCCAACGGCACCGCCCTGCACGACGACACCTACGACGTGCTCACCGGCCTGGTCGCCATGAGCCAGGGCAGGACACCCGACGTGCCGGGCGGCGACCGGCAGCTGTTCGAGCTGGTGCTGGGCCTGATCGCGGTGGCCGCGGCGGCTCTGGGCGCGCTCGGCGCGCTGCGGTCGCGCCGGTGGGCGCGCAGGAGGGCCGGACGTCCCGGCTGGCGGATCGGGCTGCGCCTGGTCCCGTCGCTGCTCCCGGTCCTGCTGCTCGCCTGCTACCCGCAGCTGATCTCCTTCCTCATGAACGGCCGGACGGTCACCTGGGCGCAGCTCACCTACTTCGCCGCGCCGATGACGATCACCCTCGTGGTCGCGGCCGTGGCGGGAGCCGTCACCGCCGCGACGCGGCTGCTGCCGGTAGTGTCAACCCGGTGAAGAACGGCGCGACCCTGCTGGTCATCGCGGGGCTCGCCCTGCTCAACGGGCTATCCCTCGACGGCATCCCGATGTGGCGGCAGTTCGCCTTCCTCGCCCTGGCCGTCGCCGCCTACCTGCACGGACGCCACCTGATCGTGCGGCGCGGCTGGCTGCTCCTGAGCGTCGCCGCGGTCCCAGGAGCCGTCCACACCGTGCTGGACTTCTGGGACGGGGCCGGCGCGCTGATCGCCGTCGGGCTGTTCGTCACGCTGCCGTGGCTGGCCGGACGATTCCGGCGGCAGCAGGCCGAGCTGCTGGAGGCCGGGCGGGAACGGGTCGCCCAGCTCGAACGGGAGCAGGAGTACCTCGCCGAACGCGCCACGCTCCGCGAACGCGCCAGGATCGCGTCCGACATGCACGACCTGCTCGGCCACGACCTGGCACTGATCGCGCTGCGCTCGGGAGCGCTGGAGCTGGCCGCCGACCTGACAGGGCCGAACCGGGAGGCGGCGGCCCAGCTGCGGGCGGGCGCGGTCGAGGCGACCGACCGGCTCCGCCGCACCATCACGATGCTGCGCGAGAACGGGCCCGCCCCGACGCGGCCTCCGGAGGAGTCCGTCCAGGCGCTGGTGGACCGGGCCCGCGCCGCCGGGATGACGATCGACCTCCGTCATGCGGGCGAGCGGGCGGCGCTGCCGCCGCTGGTGGACAGGGCCGCCCACCGGGTGGTGCAGGAGTCGCTGACCAACGCCGCCCGGTACGCACCCGGCGCGGACGTCCTCGTCCACCTCGAGCAGACCGACGACACGCTCACGATCACGGTGACCGACTCCCCCACCGAACACCCCCACCGCACGGCCACCGACTCCCCTCTCGGACGCCCCTGCGACGCGGCCGTGACCGGCGCGCCAGCGCCGCCGACACCGGCGCCGACGCCCGCGCAGGTGTCGGTGGGGAACGGGAGCGGGATCGCCGGGTTGCGTGAGCGGGTGCGGCTGCTCGGTGGCACGCTGCGGGCCGCCCCTCACGACGGCGGTTTCACCGTGACGGCACAGCTCCCGCTCGACCCGTCCAGGAGGGCGCGAAGACACTGACCTCCCGCCGGTTCCAGGCGCTGCCGGTAGGCGGCCCCGCGACCCGGCCCGGGGTCGCCGAGCCGGGCATGGCACTGTGAAAGCCTGAGGCGTTGGACAGAGGGACGAGGAGATCCTGATGCGCACGTGGCTCACCGACCGCTTCGGTCTCGCGGTTCCCCTGGTAGGAGCCCCGATGGTGGGAGTGGGGGCGGGACGCCTGGCGGCGGCCGTCTCCGCGGCGGGAGCCCTGGGTGTGCTCGGCGTACCCCCCGCGGCGCCGACGCCGTGGGTCGCCGAGCAGGCGGCCGTCGCGGGCGAGGGTGGGCGGCCGTACGGGATCGGGCTCATGGCCTGGGCGCTCCCCGGCAACCCGGCCCAGCTGGACGCCGTCCTCGCCGCCCGGCCGCCGCTGGCAGCGGTGAGCTTCGGGCCCTACGCGGGCTACGTGGACGAGTTGCGGCAGGCCGGCATCACCGTCGTCACCCAGGCGGGCACCACGGATGAGGCCCGCGCGGCCGAGCAGGCGGGCGTGGACGTCGTCGTGGCGCGCGGAGCCGAGGCCGGCGGCCACGGGCGCAACGACGTGGGCACCCTGCCGCTGCTGGAGAGCGTCCTGGACGCGGTGCGGATCCCGGTTCTCGCCGCAGGCGGCATCTCGACGGCCCGCGGCCTGGCCGCGGTCCTCGCCGCCGGCGCGGCCGGAGCATGGGTCGGGACGGCGTTCCTGGGCTGCACCGAGACGACGATTCCGCAAGAGGCCACGGAGCGGGTCCTTCAGGCCGGGGAGACCGACACGTCCTACGGCCGGGTCTTCGACGTCGCCCAGCGGCTGGGCTGGCCGCCGGAGTACGGCGGGCGGGCCATCCGCAACGCCTTCTTCGACCGATGGGTGGGCCATGAGGCGGAGCTGGCCTCCGACGACGACGCCCGCGCCGCCCTCGACGCCGCCCGCCGCGACGCCGACTACGACACCGCCTACGTCTACGCGGGCCAGGGCGTCGGCATGATTCGGGAGCGACGCACCGCCGCCGACGTGGTCGCCGCCTTCGGCGCCGCCGAAGAACTCCTCACCCGCTTCACGAACTGACCGGAGGACCTGCGCCGAACGCGTCCCAGTGCCGCCACGCGGCGTCCTGGTCCCCGGATCTCCGCCTGATCAGCCGACCCGGCGACTGACCAGCGCGGAGATCCCCCGGAGGGTCCCGCGCCTCAGAGGTGGGCGAGGATCTTCTGCAGCTCGGCCACCTCGGCCTGCTGGCTGCTCGCGATCTTCCGGGCGAGCTTCTTGGCGGCGGGGTTCGCGCCGTCGGCCTGCTCGGTCCTGGCCATCTTGATCGCGCCTTCGTGGTGGACGATCATGAGCTGGACGTAGCGCTTGTCGAACGCCTTGCCGTTGGCGGCCTGGAGCCTGTCCATGTCCTGACGGGACATGCCGCCGGGCATGTCATGCCCCATGGAGTCGGCCGGGGCGGACTTGCCCCACTGCGACAGCCAGTCCTTCATGGTCTGGATCTCCGCTTCCTGGGCAGCGTTGATCTTGTCGGCGATGGTCTTGACGTCGGGGCTGCTCGCCCGGGTGGACGCGAGGTCTCCCATCTCGACGGCCTGCTCATGGTGCGGGACCATCATCTGCGCGAACGTGACGTCCGCCGCGTTGAAGATGGCAGTGGGCCGATCGGCGCTGGCCATGGTGGCGCCGTTGCCCCCGCACGCGGCGAGCAGCGTGAGGCAGCCCGCGGCGGCGGCGATCGAGAACGTGCGACTGGTACCCATGCGAAGCTCTCCCGGTTCGTCGTGACCGCCGGCTTCTGCAGGCAGCCTCGGAGCCCGCCCGCCAGAAGATCGGCCTGTCCGCGTGCTACCGAGAGACGCGCCAACGGCACTGTTCCCCCACATCCGACCTCGACACCCGCCCAGGGCACGGTGGCGGGGCCGGTGCCTGATCCTGCGACTCGGGTCTTTGGTCCCTTCCGGGTGCCGCGGCGGGGTAGGTAACGTCGAAAGCATGATTCGTGTGTTCCTCGTCGACGACCATGAGGTGGTGCGGCGGGGGGTGGCAGCGTTGCTGGAGTCCGAGGACGACATCGAGGTGGTCGGCGAGGCCGGAACCGCGGAGTCGGCGGTCGCCCGCATCCCGGCGCTCCGACCCGATGTGGCGGTGCTGGACGTGCGGCTGCCCGACGGCAACGGCGTGGACGTGTGCCGCGAGGCCCGCTCCCGGCTGCCGGAGCTGGCCTGCCTGATGCTGACCTCGTACGCCGACGACGACGCGCTGTTCGACGCGGTGATGGCCGGTGCCGCGGGCTACGTGCTCAAGCAGATACACGGCTCGGACCTCGTCGGAGCCGTCCGCACAGTGGCCTCGGGGCAGTCGCTGCTCGATCCGCAGACCACCGCCGCGATGTTGCAGCGGCTGCGCGACCAGGCGGCCCGGCAGGACCCGCTGGCGGCCCTGTCGGACCAGGAGCGGCACATCCTGGAGCTGATCGGCGAGGGGCTGACCAACCGGCAGATCGGCGAGCGGCTGTTCCTGGCGGAGAAGACGGTCAAGAACTACGTGTCGAACCTGCTGTCCAAGCTGAGCATGCAGCGCCGCACCCAGGCCGCCGCCCTGGCCGCGAGACTGCGGGCAGACCGCCGCGACTGAGCAGCAACCGAAAGCCCGCAGGCGCCCGGTATGGCTGCGAGGGCAGCCGAAAGCCCGCGGGCCCCCGTCCCGCGGCCTGTCGGTGGTTCAGCCGTTTCCCGTGGAGGCGGTGCCTGGGCTCGTCGCCTCCCGGTTGTCCTCGGTGAGCCGGCTCAGAGCGCGAAGTCCAGCGCGAACTCCTGGTAGACCCGCTCGCCGGCCGCCCGGGCCCTGGGCGAGTACCCCTGGTAGAACGCCTTGCCGCACTCCAGGTCGGCCAGCGCCGCGTCCACCTCCTTGTCCAGGTACGGCTTGGCCTCCTCAGGGCTCAGCATGGGCTTCATGAAGAAGTTCTCGCCCTGGAGGTGCTTGGGAATCGGGTCGGGCTGCTTCGTCCTGGCGACCTCGGTGGCCTCCTTGCGGAAGGCGGTCCGGCCGCGCTCGGCCAGCACGCTCGGCCTGGTCTCGGCGATCTTCAGGCAGCCGGCGAACTCCTTGCCGAGCTGCGCCAGCTTCTTGTCGGAGTCGAGCGCGCCCACCTCGTGCTCCAACGCCGCGTCCAGCTTGTCCAGGTAGCCGGCAAAGGACGATACGGACTTGCCCAGTACTTCCTTGACGGCCTTCGAGAAGCAGGTGTTGTCCGCGGCCCGGTACTTCTTGAGCTCGCTCGGGCTGAGCGACATCATGGTCTTGTTGTTCCTGCTCTCCCCCGAGTCGGGGTTGACCACCTTGTCGTCCGGGAAGACGAGCTTGGACCAGACCCCGAAGCCGTACTTGGCCCGGTAGGCGCGCAGCGCCTCGTAGTCGCCGGCGAGCCGGGCCCGCTCCTCCTTGGTCCACTTGTGCTTGATGACCGGCTCGGGGAGGTAGCGGAAGCCCTGCTCCTTCATGCAGGTGGCGCGGATCGACTCCATCTTGCCCTTGTTGGCGTACGCGCCGTCGGTGCCCGGTGAGGCGAGGCCGCCGAACGCGGTGACGAGCAGGGCCGTCGCGACGGTTTTGGCAATGAACATGACAGTTTTCTCCGGTTGAGGGTGTGCGAAACAGAGGTCCCGGCCGAAGAGGCCGGATCGGAGTGAAGTCTCAGCAGGGGATCTGCATCCGGGAGACCTTGGGTGACAGCTCGGGCAGCCCCGGAGCCAGGTCGACGCCCAGCACGGCCGTCCCCGTGGCGCTCCCCTTCGGCGAGACGTAGCTGCCGCCCGGGGATGTGCCCTTCCTGTCCCTGGTGTTCACGAAGCGCTCGCCCAGGTAACGGTAGGTCTGCCGGTCGAAGACCATCTCGGAGCGGATGCCGTCGCCCGCGTCCATCGAGACGGCCATGCCCTTCCTGCCCGCCACGTCGACCGTGTCGGGGATGAGCGTCATCCCGTCCAGCTCGGCCGCCACCTGGTAGAGGGCGGCGCCCAGGCTGGGCCGCACCACGGACTCCCTGATCAGTTGCTGGAGGGTCGACCAGACGCCGAACGGGTCCTTGCCGGCCTCCGCCATGACCTTCTCGCGGACGCGTGCCAGGTCTGTCGGCCACGCGCCGAGCCGCGCGTAGGCGAGCTCGTCGTTGGGCTTGGCGGGGCAGGACGTCTCATACAGGCTGTCCTCGACGCCGTGATCCCAGAGCCACTTGGGCGCCCGACCGGTGGCCGATATGGCCTGCTCACGGGACAGCCAGGGCTGCTTGCCCGCGTCCAGGGGCTCCCAGCGTTCCTCGGTCACCATCACCCGCGTCTCCGTGGAGCCGCCCGACTTCTGGCGTACGTGCAGCGCCCGCTGGGCGAGCGACTTCGTGTGCACGTACTGGCCGGGGCCCGGCACCAAATCCCGCTGGTCCGCGGCCGCCTTGGCCGCCAGCCTGAGCAGCGCCTGCGCGTTGGCCGGAGGCGCGGCGAGCACACCGACGCCCCCGGGGTCGGCCGAGCCGCCCAGGCCCACCTGCACGGCGACGATCACACCCGCGAGCACGGCCGCCATCGCACCGACGAGGACCAACCGCAGGCCGTGGCGGCGGGGTCGCGCAGGCGACGCCACGCCGCCGAGAGCCGACCGTGGCCAGCGGCGGCGTCGCGCTGGCGAGGAGGCCAGCCTCCACATCAGGGTGGCGCGAACGGCGGACAGGTCCTGCTCGGTGGCCTCCGGCGTGTCGGCCCACAGGCGCCCGAGCTCCTTCATCTCATCCATGGTCAGTTTCTCCCAGCGCCTGGCGAGCCTTCTTGCGCGCCCGGTTGAGCCGCGAGCGGACCGTCCCGATGGGGATGCCCAGCGCGCCGGCCACTTCCTCGTACGTCAGCCCGACCCAGGCGACCAGCAGCAGGACGTCGCGGTCGCCGGCCCGTAACCCGGCCAGCGCGGCCACCAGCGGCTTGTTCACGGCGAGCGTGCCCACCCCGTCCTCCACCGGGCCGCCGGTGATCTCGGCGAGCTCCACGCCGCCGCGCACGTACGCCCGGTAACGGGCGAGCTCACTGCGCCGCCGCTTGCCGATCACGTTGGAGGCGATCCCGTACAGCCAGGGACGGGCGTCGGCCTCGTCCGGCCGGTAGCGGTGGCGGTGCTCGAACGCCGCGAGGAAGGTCTCCGACACCACGTCGTCGGCGGCTTCCGGGCCGAGTCTGCGGGCGGCGTACCGGTGCAGCACGGGACCGTGGCGGTCGAACAGCACGGCGAACGTCTCAGGGTCCTGCCACGACCGCTGGATCACGAAGCTGTCGGCGACCTCGATCGTCGCCGCCGGTTCTGCCATGCGGTCTGCTCCTCCAATGCGATGACTGCCCGCGAGCCGGGTCCCGGCGCGAACACGATCGCCTGTACTTACCGCTCCTCCACGAAAGAGTTCACGCTGAGGCGGGACGTGCCGGCGAGCAAGGTGGGATTCGCGGCGGGAGCCACGATCCCCCAGGAGCCGCCGTCCCGGCGCGCGGCCCGGAGGCGCGGTGGGGGCCCACCGAGGCACGCCCAATCGGTCAGACTCCCCTGACGCCGCAGGCGGGGCACGTCCCGACAGGACGGCCCCGCGACGAGGGCCACGGGGTTACCCGTGGGATCGGGCAGGCGTTACCCCATACAGTTCTTCGAGACCGACGAGCAGTACGCCGTCGCCACGAGCTGATTCGCTGCGCAGGGCGTCGCTGAAGCCCGCGGCGCTGAAACAGGCGAGCGCGCACTGGCCGACATCCATGCCGCGTCGGGCGAGCAGGTCCCGCGCCTGAGTGAGCCGCTCCAGATGGCTCAGCCCCATGACCGTCTCGCCTCGCCGAGCAGGTGTACCGCCGGCTTCCTCCCGCCCGATCCGGGTTCGACCACGGCAACGTCGACTTGAATCTGCCGTCGCGTCGCCTGGTCGGTCACCACGCCGCTGCCGACCTGCCCCAAGGCCGAGCCGAGCAGGGATCGCCCCGGCCCCAGCACGTACTCTCGGCACACCGCTTCGGGGACAGGACTGTACGACAGATCCAGTCGTCGAACTCCTCCGGGCTGCCGGGAACGTCGTCCGCCAGGAACTGCCGCCGGTACGCAGGCGTGCCACCGACCACGGCATGGAGCCGGGCCGCGAGAGCGGGACTGTCGATCACTCCCCAGAAATCAGCGGCCGCCTGGTACCCGAAGGGCCGCACGACGAGTTCCAGCTGTGCCCGACCCCGCAGGGGCGCGGTGCTCGCGAGCAGACCGCCCATGACGGACATCGCCGATCCACATAAGAGCAGCCTCATCCGGCTCTCCGCACCTTGGAAGCGGTCGATCTCCCGCTGGATCAGGGACGGCAGTTCTGGAGCGGCCTTCGCCAGGTACGGAAACTCGTCGATGACCACGAGCAGCGGCTCTTCACCAGGGGGCGCGGCAAGGCCGAACAAATAGGAGATCGCGTCGTCCCACGTGGCGAAGGAGAACGGAGCCGGGGACCCGACGTGAACGGCGATGGCCGCGCCGAACTGGCGCAGCGACTCCGTCTCCGTCGCCGCCGTGGCCCCGAAGTAGAAGCCTCCATGGGTCTCGACGAGGGCGCGCAGCAGATAGGTCTTGCCCATACGCCGCCTGCCGCTGACGATCCCGAGCATGGCATGCGGCAGAGGCCGGTTCACGAAGGCCGTAAGACCGTCCCATTCAGCGCGACGGTCGAAGACGTGCGGCGGCTTGCCGAGGCGGGTACGACGTTGCACTTTGCCCCCACTCCTTAGGAGTACACCCCTAAGGAGCGTACTCCTAAGGACCCGATATCCCAGCTCAGCGTCCGGGTGGGAGCGGGGACGGCGCACGAGAAGGACGGGCCCGAGCATCGCGCTGACAAAGTCAAGTCGGCCCGACACTTGTCCAGGTCCCCCGCCCCTCCGGGCAGGTCACCCCGAGCCGGGCTCCGTAACCTCCGCCAGCGCGCGGAACAGCAGGGCGACGCCGACCGCGCCGGGGTCCTCGACGCCGCGGGCACGGTCGCCGACGTAGCTGGCCCGGCCTGCGCGCCCGGCTCGGCCGGGC
>NZ_JBEXUP010000069.1:0-45651 GCF_040614375.1 Nonomuraea sp. NPDC005983 | reverse complement strand
GTGGGCGAGCAGCGCCGGGTCGACGCGCAGCCCGTGCGGCGGCGCGACAGGGCGCGCGGGCGGCGCCCACACGGTCTCGACGGGGTGCGGGACGCCGGACGCGCGCACGATCGGCGCGTCGCCGAGCAGCCGGGACCAGGGGGCGGCGTCGGCGGTGGCCGAGGTGGCCAGGAGGCGAAGGTCGGGCCGGAGCGTGTCGCGGACGTCCAGGAGGAAGGCGAGGGCGGTGTCGGCGTCCAGGTGCCGTTCGTGGCACTCGTCGAGCATGACCACCTCGACCCCGGACAGCTCCTGGTCGCGTTGCAGGCGCTGGAGGAGGACGCCGGTGGTGACGACCTCCACCATCGGGTTCGCTCCGGTGTGCCGCTCGCCGCGGATGGTGTAGCTCACGCCCATCCGCCGGGCCGCGGCGCGCACCGCGAGCCGTCGCGGCTCTGCCACCAGGACGCGCAGCCCGGCCTCCGCCAGGGCGAGCGGCACGACGGTGGTCTTGCCGCTGCCAGGTGGCGCCGTCAGCACGGCCGTGCCGTGCCGTTCCAGGCTGTCGAGCAGCTCCGGCAGGACGTGACGGACGGGCAGCGGCTCAGGCGTTGACATGCGCCGCGGACAGCACGGAGTCGAGCAGGCCGGGGAAGCGGGCGTCGAGGTCGTCGCGGCGCAGGCTCATGATCTTCAGCCTGCCTTCCTGCCTGGTCAGGACGACGCCGGCCTCGCGCAGCGTCCGGTAGTGGTGCGAGGCGGTGGACTTGTGCACGCCGAGCTCGTCGCCGGCGTCGGAGCAGGTCATCTCCTTGTGGACGGCCAGCCGGGTGACGATCTCCAGGCGCACCGGGTCGGACAGCGCGCGCAGAACCTCGGTGAGCTGGATGTCTTCGGTGGCCGGATGCGGCAGCAGGCGCATCCTTCGAGCGTACCTCCGTTTTATTGTTTGACAACGATCAAATCGTACGTCAGTTTGATGAGCGACAAACCGAAGACCCTCGGAGGGTTCCTTGACTACGCGGCTCTACCCCCTGGCGCTGGGCAACTTCGCCGTCGGCACGGGGATGTTCGTCACCGCCGGGCTGCTGCCACCGATCTCCCGGGATCTCGGCATCTCCCCTTCGGCCGCGGGGCAGCTCATGACCGTCTTCGCGCTGGCCTACGCGGTCCTTTCGCCCGTGCTCGCCGCGGTGACCGCGCGCCTGTCGCGCAAGCGGTTACTGCTGCTCGCGCTGGCCGTCTTCGTCGTTGGTAACACGCTGACCGCGCTCGCGCCCACGTACTCCCTGGTCATGGCCACCCGGGTGGTCGCGGCGGCAGGGGCGGCCATGTTCACGCCGACAGCGTCGGGCGTGGCCACCGCGCTGACCTCGCCCGAGCGCCGAGGGCGAGCGCTGGCGCTGGTCATGGGCGGGCTGACCGTGTCGTCGGCGATCGGCGTGCCGCTCGGCACCTGGCTGGGCGGCGTGTCGGGCTGGCGGACCACGATCTGGCTGGTGGTCGCGCTCGGCGTACTGGGGTTCGCGGCCGTGGCGGCCGTGGTGCCGAACGTCAGGATCGCCGCCACGGGAGGGCTCGCCGAGCGGCTCGCCCCGCTGGCCGACCGGCGGGTGCTGGCGGTGCTGACCACGCAGTTCCTCATGTTCGCCGCCGCGTTCGCCGCCTACACCTACATCGGCTCGCTGTTCGACCTGCCGCTCCCCGCCGTGCTGTGGGCCTGGGGGCTGGGCGGCATCGTCGGCAACCAGCTCGGCGGGCGGCTCACCGACGCGTACGGGCCGCGCCGGATGGTGCTGATCGGGCTGGCCGCGTCGACGGTGTTCATGGGGCTCATCCCCGTCGCGAACCTGGCGCTGCCCGTGGCCCTGGTGTGGGCGTTCCTGTGGGGCGTGCTCGGCTGGCTGATCGCGCCCGCACAGCAGTACAGGACGGTCGCCGCGGTGCCGGGCAACGTGCCGATCGGGCTCGGCCTGCTCTCCTCGGCGCAGTACTTCGGGCTGTTCGTGGCGGGCATCACGGGCGGGCTCGCGCTCGACCGGTACGGCAGGGCCGGCGTGATCGTCCTGGCGACGGCACTCGGCGTGGTGGCGGTGCTGTTCACGGTCGCGACCTACCGGCCGGTCGCGGAGGCGGCGAGGGAGGGGGAGCCGGTCGAGGTCAGCCCTGGGCCGGGATCCAGCCGAGGCTGACCGAGAGGATGACGAACAGCCCCAGGACGATCCGGTAGACGACGAACCAGGTGAAACGGTGGTGGCTGATGTACTTCAGGAACCAGGCCACCGCCGCGTACCCGACCACGAACGAGATGACCGTCGCCACGATCGTCGGGCCCCAGGCGGGGGACTGGCCCTCGCCGATCTTGGCGACCTCCAGCAGGCCCGACGCCAGCACGGCCGGGATGGCCAGCAGGAACGAGTACTTGGCGGCGTCCTCTCTGCGGTAGTCGAGCAGGAGGCCCGCCGTGATGGTGCCGCCCGAGCGGGAGACGCCGGGGATCAGCGCCAGCGACTCGGCGAAGCCGTAGACGATGGCGTGGGTGGCGCTGAGGTGCTTCTCCAGCGTCAGTTTGTTGCGCGCGGTGCGGTCGGCCCACCACAGGATGACGGCGAAGACCACCAGCGTGGTGCCCACCAGGCGAAGGTCGCGGAAGACGGTCTCGATCTGGTCCTTGAGCAGCAGGCCGAGGACGCCGATCGGGAGGGTGCCGATGATGACGTACCAGCCCATCCGGGCGGCCCAGTGCTCGCGCAGGGACGGGGTCCACAGGGAGCGGGTCCAGGTGGAGATGATCTCCCAGATCTCTTTCCTGAAGTAGATGAGGACGGCCGCCTCGGTGCCGAGCTGGATCACGGCGGTGAAGGCCGCGCCGGGGTCGGGCCAGTGCAGGAACGCCGAGACCACCCGGATGTGTGCGCTGGAGGAGATGGGCAGGAACTCCGTAAGCCCCTGGATGAGCCCCAGCACCACCGCTTCGAGCCAGCCGATCACGTGGACACCTTCCGGAAACGCCTGCGGAGTGACGAGGTGAGGCTAGCGGAAACGAGGGCCGGGCAGTTGCTCGCGTGGGGGGTGCAGGGGCGATGGTCGTCCCTTGGGATTACGGGCGGGCCCAGGCGTCGGCGTTCGCTCTGGCGTAGTCGGCGAAGTCGCGGGCGGGCCTCCCAAGCGCCTGCTGGACGCCGTCGGACAGGTGGGCGTTGCGGCCGTCGAGGACCTCGGCGAACAGCCCGTTCAGCGCCTCCACCTCCTCCTCGGGCACGCCGTGCGCGATCGCGCCCTCGGCGTACTGCTCGGCCGTGACCGGCACGTACGTGATCTGCCTGCCGGTCGCCCTGGACAGCTCGGCCGCGACGTCCGTGAAGGTCAGGAGCCTGGGCCCGGTCAGCTCGTAGAGCCGGCCCGCGTGCCCGTCGCGGGTCAGGGCAGCCACCGCGACGTCGGCGATGTCGTCCACGTCGACGAACGGCTCGGCCACGTCCGCGACGGGCAGCGCGATGACGCCGTCCAGCACCGCCTCCAGCAGGTAGCCCTCGCTGAAGTTCTGCATGAACCAGCCGCAGCGGACGATCGTCCAGTCGAGCCCGGACGCCTGCATGATCCGCTCGCTCGCCTCGGCCTGCGGCTCGCCCCTGCCCGACAGCAGGACCAGCCGCTTGACGCCGCTGCGGACGGCGAGCGCGGTGAGCGCCTCGATGTCCTCCACCGCGCCGGGGAAGGCCAGGTCGGGGTAGTAGGCCACGTAGACGGCGTCGACGCCCTCCAGGGCGGGCGCCCAGGTGGCCCGGTCCGTCCAGTCGAAGCCCGGTTCGGCGGAGCGGGACCCGATGCGCACGGGAACGTCGAGAGCGGCGAGCCTGTCAGCCACACGGCGGCCGGTCTTGCCCGTGCCGCCCAGCACCAAAGTTGTCATGCCTCTAGTAAGCCGTCATTCCGTGAGACTATCCATGCTTGAAGAGCGCAATCTCATATGCGATCGTCTAACTCATGGACCAATTGGCTGCCCTCCTCGACGGCCCCCGAGCCCGCGGGGCCTTCCTGCTCCGCTCGCTCCTCGACCCGCCCTGGTCACTGCGCATCCAGGACGAGGCCCCGCTCACGCTGGTGGCGATGGTGCGCGGAGGGGCGTGGATCGTCCCGGAGTCGGGCGAGCCCGTGCCGCTGCTCCCTGGGGAGGTGGCGGTGCTGCGCGGCCCCGAGCCGTACACGGTGGCGGACGAGCCCGGCACGTCCCCGCAGATCGTCATCCATCCCGGCCAGCGCTGCACCACGCTCGACGGCCAGTCGATCTACCAGGCGATGGACCTGGGCGTCCGCACCTGGGGCAACAGCCCGGAGGGCGCCACCATCATGATCACCGGAACGTACCAGCTGGAAGGCGAGGTCAGCAGACGGCTGCTCGAAGCGCTGCCGCCGCTGCTCGTCCAGCCGGGCGGCACGGTCATCTCGCTGCTCGGCGCCGAGGTCGGCAAGGACGAACCGGGCCAGGAAGCGGTCCTCGACCGGCTGCTCGACCTGCTGCTCATCTCCGTGCTGCGCTCCTGGTTCGCCACCCACGACGCCCCCGCCTGGTACCGCGCGCAGGGCGACCCGGTGGTCGGCAAGGCCATGCGGATGCTGCACAACAACCCCGCGCACCCGTGGACCGTCGCCAACCTCGCCGCCGAGGTCGGCGTCTCGCGGGCGTCGCTGGCCAGGCGCTTCACCGACCTGGTGGGCGAGCCGCCGATGTCCTTCCTCACCGACTGGCGCCTCGCCCTCGCCGCCGACCTGCTGCGCGAGCCCGACGCCACGGTCGGCTCGGTCGCCAGGCAGGTCGGCTACGCCAGCCCGTACGCGCTCAGCGCCGCCTTCAAACGGGTGCGCGGGATCAGCCCGCAGGAGCACCGCACGGGAGCGGCACAGTGAAACCGCTCCTGCTCGTCGACGTCGACGGCGTCCTGAACCCGATGGGACGTCCCACGCCCGACTTCAGGCGCTACGAGTGCAACATCGGCGGGCACGCCTACACCGTCCACCTGAACCCCCGGCACGGCACCAGGCTGCTGGAACTGGCCGTGCAGACCGGTTCCGAGCTGGTCTGGGCGACCACCTGGGAGGAGCACGCCAACGAGTGGATCGCGCCCCGCCTCGGCCTGCCCGCCCTCCAGGTCGTGCCCATGGGGCCGTTCGAGCCGAGCGGGCGCGGCGAGATGTTCAAGACGCCGTACGTGGCCGCCTACGCGGCAGCGCTCGGGCGCAGGCCGTTCGTCTGGTTCGACGACCAGGTCTGGCTGGAGGACGAGGAGTATCTCAGGGGCCATCAGGGACTGGACGATTTCCTGCTCGTCCACGTCGACCCGCGACACGGCCTGACCAGCGAACACCTCGCCAGAGCCAGGGAGTGGCTGACCCTGTCAGGGTTTTCTCGGGGTCCCTGACGGGATATCGACCGCCTGCCTGCGCGTTTTCCAGGTAGGTGCGATTCACTGGAGGGAAACCATGTACCGCTCACGAGAGCATCGGATGCTGGCAGGAGTCTGCGGCGGCCTCGCCGACAGGATGGGCCTGCCGCCGACGCTCGTCCGGATCATCTGGCTGATCCTCTCGCTCCTCCCCGGCCCGATGTGGGTCGTCTACGTCGTGATGTGGATCCTCATCCCGGAGGAGCCGAAGCGCTACTGACCCACCGCCCGGTGAGCGCGGCCTCGACCTGCGTGCGCTCATGTCCGGAAGGGGTTCTATCCTCAAAGGCATGAGGGCAAGGCCGCTGACGCTCATCCAGGACGAACTCGTCGACTACGACAAGGCGATGGAGCGCATGACCGACCTGGTCGGTCAGCGCCAGCGCGACGAGCGTCCCGACACCCTCTGGCTGCTGAGCCACCCGTCGGTCTACACGATCGGCCGCCGCACGCCGGTCGACCACCTGCCCGACCCCGCGCGCGGCATCCCCGTCATGGAGACCGGGCGCGGGGGGCAGCTCACCTACCACGGCCCCGGCCAGCTCGTCGGCTACCTCATCGTCAAGCTCGGCGAGGAGGAGGGCATCGTCGACTACGTCCGCGAGGTCGAGCTCCGGCTGGTCGAGGCGCTCGGCAGGCTCGGCCTTCCGGCTGAGCGCCGCGACACCCCGCCCGGCTCGGAGCTGCTGACGGGCGTGTGGACGTCCGAGAGCGGCCGCAAGATCATCTCGATCGGGATGAGGCAGAGCCGTGGCGTCACGAGCCACGGCTTCGCCCTCAACGTCGACGGCGACCTGGAGCCCTGGCACTGGGCGATCGCCTGCGGCATGCCCGACGTCGACATGACCTCGCTCAGGCGCGAGCTCGACGGCCGCGCGGACGTGTCCATGGACGACGTCCGCCCGGTCGTGGCCGCCGCCTTCGAGGCGTCCTAGCCGGTGGGCACCTCGTCGACGTCGACCGTGCGGCGGGGGCCGGTGAACCAGTGCCTGGCCGACAACGCCCACCACAGGGCGATGCCGATCAACACGACGCCGACGAGGATCGGCGCGTAGTTCACGTCCGTCCAGGCGAAGTTCTTGTTGCCGGGGATGGCCGAGGGCTTGAGCGGCAGGATGAAGTAGATGGAGACGACGATGATCTCCACGCAGGCGATCCACCCCATGACCCGATATTTCCTGCCCAGCGTCCACGGGCCGGGTTCGAACCTGTCACCCATCTTCAGCCTGAGCCAGATCGGGATCAGGAACGCCAGATAGAGGCCGACGACCGCGATCGACACCACCGCGTAGAACGCCACCGGGGTGGTCTGCCCGGCGGGCGCGTACAGCGCGGGCAGCGTGATCAGCGCGGCCACCACGCAGCCCGCGATGATCGCGTTGACCGGGGTGCGGTTGCGGTCCACCTTCGACCACAGTCGCCAGCCGGGCACCGCGCCGTCGCGGGAGAACGCGTACGTCATCCGT
Source organism: Nonomuraea sp. NPDC005983 (assembly GCF_040614375.1). Taxonomy (NCBI): domain Bacteria; kingdom Bacillati; phylum Actinomycetota; class Actinomycetes; order Streptosporangiales; family Streptosporangiaceae; genus Nonomuraea; species Nonomuraea sp. NPDC005983. The sequence continues at coordinate 38,762 of NZ_JBEXUP010000069.1, read as the reverse complement.
GACATCGAGGTCACGCAGCTCATGCCGCAGAAGAACTGGCCGATCGTGGAGATCGCGAAGATCGCCGTCGCCAGGGGAGAGGACAGCGCGGTCTCGAAGATGGCGCCGACGAAGCCGCCCTGCTTGTTGATCTCGTCCACGTCGGTGGCGGCGAACAGGAACGCCAGCAGCAGGATCCAGCCGCCGATCGCCGAGTAGAAGATCGACTGCCACAGGCCGCGCGCCGCCGTCCGCGCCGCGCCCTGCGTCTCCTCAGAGACGTGCGCGCACGCGTCGAAGCCGGTGATCGTGTACTGGGTGAGCAGGAAGCCGAGCGGGAGCACGTAGAACCAGAACGGCAGCCCGCTGTCACCGTGGCCGAAGCCGGAGTTGTTGATCGTGTCGGTGAAGACGAAGCCGAGCGTCTGGTGCTTGCTCGGCGCGAAGACCAGGATGGCCACCACGATCGCGGCTCCCGCCACGTGCCACCAGACCGAGACGTTCTGGAGCAGCGAGATGAGCCGGTGGCTGTAGATGTTGATCAGCGCGTGCAGCACCAGGATGATCACGAACAGCAGGAAGGCCTGCGAGAGCGTCGCCTCCCAGGCTCCGCCGGTCAGCCGGTTGATGGTGATGTTGAGGAAGGTGGCGCAGCCGTAGTCGACGGAGGCCGTGACCGCGATGAGGCCGATCAGGTTGAGCCAGCCGGTGAACCAGCCGTGCACCGGCTTGCCCATGGTGGCGGCCCACCAGTAGATGCCGCCGGCGGTCGGGTACGCCGAGACCAGCTCCGACATGCAGAAACCGATGATCAGGATGAACAGGGAGATCAGTGGCCAACCCCATGAGATGGCGATGGGGCCGCCGTTGTTCCAGGCTTGACCGAAGGTGGTGAAGCAGCCGGCGAGGATCGAGATGATGGAGAAGGAGATGGCGAAGTTGGAGAAGCCGCTCCAGGTTCTCGCCAGCTCCTGCTTGTAGCCGAGCTCGGCGAGCCGCCTGGAATCCTCTTCTGTTGTCATGAGATCTCCCTGTGAACGCGGAGTGCTCAGTAATTGGTCCAGGTTTAGACCATTTCCTTCCGCGTGACAAGGTGTGACAAGGTAATTTCGCGCCTGTCAGGACCTCAGAGAGCGTGTGGTCGTCAGTGGCTGAAGGCGTCGATCGCGGCCTGGCTGAACGCCTTGAGGTCGTCTGGCCTGCGGCTGGTGACCAGGGTGTTCGGGCCGCTCGTGCAGATCACCACCTCTCTGTCGACCCAGGTGGCGCCCGCGTTGCGGAGGTCCGTCTGAAGGCTGGGCCAGGAGGTGAGCGTGCGGTCGCGCACCACGTTCGCCTCGATCAGGGTCCACGGCGCGTGGCAGATGGCCGCCACCGGCTTGCCCGCGTCGAAGAAGTCGCGGACGAAGCGCACCGCCTGTGGCTGGGTGCGCAGGAAGTCGGGGTTGGCGACGCCGCCCGGCAGCACGAGCCCGTCGAACTCGGACGCCGAGGCGTGGTCGACCGTGGCGTCCACGGCGAAGCGGACGGCCTTGTCGAGGTGGTTGAAGGCCTGGATCTGGCCGGACTCGGTGGAGATCAGCGTCGGCGTGCCGCCCGCCTGCTTGATCGCCTTCCACGGTTCGGTCAGCTCCACCTGCTCCACCCCTTCCGGGGCGACGAGAAAGGCGATGGTCTCGCCGTTCATCAGGGCCCCCCTTTCCGAGTGATGCCTCTACCCGCCCCTATCCGGCTCGGCCCGATGTATGCGGCAGGAGTCAGGCGGTGACCTGCGCCGGAGGCGTGAGGCGGGCGGTGAGGCGGTGGAGGGCGATCAGGAGGTAGCCCACGATGACGAAGCCCGCCACGAGCCCGAGCGCCGCCAGCGTGAAGCCCGACCAGCCCAGCCGGTCCACGTTCAGGAACGGGTAGACGTACCGCCGGGCCGTCGTCTCGGGCAGCAGAGACGCTCTGATCAGCACGAACGCGCCGTACAGCAGCGGGAACGCCAGCCATCTGGCCGGGTCGGCCCAGCGGGGGCGGCGCGTCCTGTCGAACGCCAGCCAGTCGACCAGCGCCATGACCGGTGTCACGTAGTGCAGCAGGAAGTTGCCCACCTGCCGGACTCCGCCGCCGAGCAGCGGCAGCGGGTTCGCGCCCCTCATCAGGAAGAAGTGCGCGACCAGCCCGGTGATCACGAGGTAGAGCGTGACGGCTCCCTTGAGCGTGGGGGACGTCCTGAGCGTGCCCGGGGTGTCGCGCCCCAGCAGCCGCCAGCCGTAGTAGAGCGCCAGGATGAGGTTGCTCTGGCCGGTGAAGTACACCCACGGGGTGCGCAGCGACACCCCGAGGCAGACGAGCCCGGCGACGGCCGCACAGACCAGTAGTAACCGCCAGATCGTCCGCATGCCGCCACCTTACTGGCGCTCAGCGGCGTGTGGGGCGGGCTTCAGGAGTGCGGTCGGGCGGGTCTGAAACGGGCGTGCAGGGCCCAGGCTGCGGCGGCGCCGACGGCGTACCAGAACAGGTCCGGCGGGTTGAACGTGCTGCCCAGCAGCGGGCGCAGCACCGTGGGGACCTCACCGAGCTGGGCGAACTCGATCGCCCAGCTCAGCCCGGCCGCCAGCAGCGCGGCGACCATCGGCCGGACATGTCGCCAGGCGAGCACGATAAGCGCATAAATCAGGACTGTGTACAGCGCGTCACCGGCGTACTTCGCCACCGGTCCGTCCCACAGCGCGCGGACGCCGAGCCCGGCCACCACGGTGAGGGCGGCGGCGACGAGAACCGGCAGACGCGACACGCCGCCCACCGTAGCGGCACGGGGAAGGCTCACGGGCAGCGGCACGGGGGATGGCCCCGCCACCACCAGGAGATCGCGTTTGACCGCCCGGCTAGCATCGGCGTACATGAGCGCGACCATGGTGGTGAAGGATCTGGGGGCCGGTCACGGCGAGCGGGTCCTGTTCTCGGGCCTCGACCTGGTGATCAGTCCCGGCGATGTCATCGGCCTGGTGGGCGCCAACGGCGCGGGCAAGTCGACGTTGCTGCGCCTGCTCGCCGGGCTGGACCAGGCGGAGCAGGGTGCGGTGCGGCTGAGCCCGGCGACGGCCACGGTGGGCCACCTTCCCCAGGAGCCCGAGCGCAGGCCGGGCGAGACCGTCAGCAGGTTCCTCGCCAGGCGCACCGGCGTCGCGCGGGCCCAGGCGGAGCTCGACGCCGCCACCGAGGCGCTGGTCGAGCAGCGGCAGGGCGCCGACGACGCCTACAGCGCGGCGCTGGAGCGGTGGCTCGCGCTGGGCGGCGCCGACCTGGCCGAGCGGGCCGAGGAGGTGGCGGCCGAGCTGGGGCTGTCCGTCGATCTGGAGCAGCCGATGACCTCGCTGTCGGGCGGCCAGGCGGCCCGCGCGGGCCTGGCGTCGCTGCTGCTCAGCCGCTACGACCTGTTCCTGCTGGACGAGCCCACCAACGACCTGGACCTCGACGGCCTGGAGCGGCTGGAGCGCTTCGTCACCGGCCTGCGCGCGGGCACGGTGCTGGTCAGCCACGACCGCGAGTTCCTGGCCAGGACGGTCACCAGCGTGCTCGAACTGGACCTGGCCCAGCAGCAGATCAGGCTGTACGGCGGCGGCTACCAGCCCTACCTGGAGGAGCGCGAGGTGGCCAGGCGGCACGCCCGCGAGCAGTACGAGCAGTACGCCGACACCCGCTCCCAGCTGGAGGCCCGCGCCCGCACGCAGCGCGCCTGGATGGAGAAGGGTGTGCGGAACGCCCGGCGCAAGGCGTCCGACAACGACAAGATCGGACGCAACATGCGGGTTGAGACGACGGAGAAGCAGGCTGCCAAGGCCCGGCAGACGGAGAAGCTGATCGACCGGCTGGAGGTGGTGGAGGAGCCGCGCAAGGAGTGGGAGCTGCGCATGGAGATCGCGGCGGCGCCGCGTTCCGGCGCGGTGGTGGCCACCCTGCGCGGCGCGGTGGTCAGGCGCGGGTCGTTCACGCTCGGCCCCGTCGACCTGGAGATCGGCTGGGCCGAAAGGGTGGCGATCACCGGGGCGAACGGCTCGGGCAAGACCACGTTGCTGGCCGCGCTGCTCGGCCGGGCTCCGCTGGAGGAGGGGCACGCGGCGCTCGGCCCCGGGGTCGTGGTGGGCGAGGTGGACCAGGCCAGGGGGCTGTTCGAGGGCGACGAGCCGCTGCTCGACGCGTTCTGCGCGCAGGCGCCCGGCCTGCTGCCCGCCGACGTGCGGACGCTGCTGGCCAAGTTCGGGCTGAAGGCCGCGCACGTGCTGCGTCCGGCCGCGACGCTCTCGCCCGGCGAGCGCACTCGCGCGGCGCTGGCGTTGTTGCAGGCCAGGGGGGTGAACCTGCTGGTGCTCGACGAGCCGACGAACCACCTCGACCTGCCCGCGATCGAGCAGCTGGAGTCGGCGCTGGCCGGTTACCCCGGCACGCTACTCCTCGTCACGCACGACCGGCGGATGCTCGACGCGGTGCAAGTCGATCGGCGGCTGCGGGTGGACAACGGGCAGGTCTCGGGCGATGCCTGAAAATTTACACCGCAATAGGAAACGAGAATGAAACAATTTTCCGTCACTCGTTGACACGCGGTCTTCCTATGGTGTGCCTTTCTCTACACAGGAAACCCCCGCCTGAAGGTGAGGCACTTATGAGGAAATGGTTCGCGCGCCTGGCGGTACTGGGCGTCGCGCTATTAGTAGCAGGTCAGGGCCAGGCCGCCCTGGCTCAGGAGCCCTCAGCGGGGAAGAAGATCGTCCGTGTGGGTGCGACGCAGGCCGTCGATTCGATGAACCCGTTCTCGGCGGTTCGTCTGGTCTCGACGTCGATCCATCGCTGGATGTACGGGTACCTGACGGTTCCCGACCCCAAGACGCTGCAGCCCAGCCCGGACCTGGCCGAGTCGTGGACCACGTCCCCCGACGGGCTCACCTGGACGTTCAAGATCCGTAACGCCAAGTGGTCCGACGGCCAGCCGATCACGGCCGAGGACGCGGCCTGGACGTTCAACAAGATCATGACCGACGACGCCGCCAAGACCGCCAACGGCCCGTCCGTCGAGAACTTCTCGAGCGTCACGGCCAACGGCCAGGACTTGGTCATCAAGACCAAGGCCCCGCAGGCGTCCATGCTCGACAACCCCATCCCGATCATGCCCAAGCACGTCTGGGAGAAGGTCACGGACCTGGCCAAGTACGACGCCGACGTCTACCCGGCGGTGTCGAGCGGCCCGTACATCGCGGTCGAGCACAAGAAGGACCAGTACGTCAAGCTCAAGGCCAACCCGGACTACTGGCGGGGCAGGCCCAAGATCGACGAGCTGCAGGTCATCTTCTACGACAACCCCGCGGCCTCGATCGTCGGCCTGAAGAAGGGCGAGATCGACCTCATCGGCCGGCTGTACCCGCCGGACTTCGAGGCGCTCAAGGGCGCCCCCAACGTCGTGCAGTGGAACCAGCAGGGCCGCCGCGCCGCGTACCTGCAGATCAACCACGGCGCCACGACGACCGACAACAAGCCGATCGGTGACGGGCACCCCGCGCTGAAGGACCCGAAGGTGCGGCAGGCGCTGCACTTCGCGATCGACAAGCAGAAGCTCGTGGACGAGGTGCAGGGCGGCCTGGCCAAGCCGGCCGACGGCTCGATCATCCCGCCCATGTACAAGGACTTCTTCTGGGAGGCCACCGGCGAGGAGAAGGTCACCTACGACCCGGCCAAGGCCAACAAGATCCTCGACGACGCGGGCTACAAGAAGGGCGCCGACGGCGTCCGGACGATGCCCGACGGCAAGAAGAAGCTCGAGTTCCGCTTCGCCATCCACACCGACACCCCGGTCGAGGACAAGCTCGCCGAGTACCTGACGGGCTTCTTCAAGGAGATCGGCATCACGCTGACCACCCAGAAGCTCGACTCCAGCAAGTTCACCGAGCAGACGGGCGTCACGGCGCTGTTCGACATCGCGATCAGCGGCTGGTCGGTCAACCCCGACCCCGAGGAGATCCTGGCGACGCACCTGTGCAGCCGCAGGCCCACGCCGTCGGGCGAGGGCGGCGGCACCGAGTCGTTCTACTGCGACCCGACCTTCGAGAAGCTCTACCAGGAGCAGCTCAAGGAGCTCGACAGGCCCAAGCGCGCCGAGATCATCAAGAAGATGGAGGAGCGCCTCTACACCGACGCTCCGGTCATCGCCATCTACTACCCGAACGACCTGGAGGGGTACCGCAAGGACCGGATCACCAGCATCACCTCGATCCCCGAGGAGAACGGCCTGCTGTACGGCGGTAGCGGCTACTGGCCGTTCTACACCCTGGACGCGGTCGCGACCTCGTCCGGCGGGTCCGGCAGCGGCGGCGGCTCCAACACCGGCGTCATCGCCGGCGTGGTCGGCGGCGTGGTGGTCATCGGCCTGGTGGTGTTCTTCCTGAGCAGGCGGCGCAAGGGCGTCGCGGACGAGCGCGAATGACCACACCGCTCGAAGCAGTGGAACCCGCCGTCGCGCAGACGGCGGGTTCCGGCGATGAGCGCCCCATCCACCGGGGCACGCTGCGGTACGCGCTGTCCAAGGCCGGTGGGGCGCTGCTCAGCATCGCCATGGTGATCGTCGGGACGTTCTTCGTGTTCCGTCTGCTGCCGGGAGACCCGGTGCGCACCCTCGCGCAGGGCCGCAACATGACCCCGGAGCAGCTCGACCTGGAGCGGCACCGGCTCGGCCTGGACAAGCCGCTGATCGAGCAGTTCTTCGACTTCGTCGGCAGGACCCTCCGGCTCGACCTCGGCACCTCCTACGAGTTCAAGCGTCCCGTCCTCGACCTGATCGGCGAGCGGCTGCCGGCCACGCTGCTGCTCGCGGGCGTGGGCCTGGTCATCGCGGTCAGCCTCGGCCTCTGGCAGGGCACGCGGGCGGGCTGGCGGCCAGGCAGCCGCTTCGACCGCTTCTCGACCGGCGTCTCGCTGGTGCTCTGGTCCGTGCCGACGTTCTGGCTGGGCCTGCTCCTGCTCATGGTGTTCGCCGCGGGCATCGGCCCGATCCCCGGCATCTTCCCCACCAGGGGCATCGAGAGCGTCGACGCGCCCGACGGCTTCGCCTACATCCTGGACGTGGGCATGCACATGGTGCTGCCCTGCCTGACCCTGGTGGGCGTGGTCTACGCCCAGTACCTGCTGGTCATGCGCTCCTCCCTGCTGGAGGAGGTCAGCCAGGACTACGTGACCGTCGCCCGGGCCAAGGGCCTGCGCGACGACGAGGTGCGGAGCCGCCACGCGATCCCCAACGCGCTGCTGCCCACGGTGACGCTGGTCTTCATGCGCATCGGCTTCGTGGTCGGCGGCGCGGTCACCGTGGAGGCCATCTACAGCTGGCCCGGCCTCGGGCAGCTGTTCTACAGGGCGATCAAGGTGCCTGACTTCGCGCTCATGCAGGGCACGTTCATGCTGATCACCGTCTCGGTGATCCTCATGAACACGCTGGCCGACGTGGTCTACCACGTCCTCGACCCGAGGGTGAGGTCGGCATGAGCAGTGTCGCCTGGACCCGAAGGCGGCTGGCCTTCGGCCGCTTCTGGAAGGACTTCCGCCTGCACCGGGGCGGGGTCGTCGGGCTGGCGGTGCTCGTCCTGGCGGTGGTGCTCGCGCTCGTCGCGCCGCTGTTCATCGACGAGAGCGTGACCAGCGTGGTGAGCGGCACGAGCGCCGAAATGTCGGCCCCCAGCCTGGACAACCCGTTCGGCACCGACGAGTCGGGCCGGTCGATACTGCTGCTGGCCTGGTGGGGCTCGCGCACCTCGCTGCTCATCGGCTTCCTCGCCGCGCTGCTCAGCATCGTGATCGGCACGGTCATCGGCATCGCGGCCGGGCACTTCCGCGGCTGGCTGGGCGCGACCCTCATGCGGATCACCGACTGGTTCCTCGTCCTGCCCTCGCTGGTGACGGCCCTGGTGCTGGCGGCCATCCTGGGCGGCAGCACGCTCACGATCATCATGGCGATCGGCGTGACGACCTGGCCCGCGACGGCCCGGTTGATCAGGGCGCAGGCGCTGGCCGTGGAGGCCAGGCCGTACATCGAGCGGTCGAAGGCGCTCGGGGCGGGGCACTGGCACATCACGACCAGGCACGTCCTGCCCAACGTGGCGCCGCTGCTGCTGGCCAGCACCACGCTGGAGGTGGCCAGCGCGATCGTCACCGAGTCGACGCTCGCGTTCCTCGGCGTCAGCGCGAACAAGACGTCGTGGGGCACCATGCTGCGCGGCTCCTACGACTGGAACGCGGCCACCAACGGCGCGTGGTGGTACATCCTCATCCCCGGTCTGTGCATCCTGGCGGTCGTCATGGCGTTCACGCTGTGCGGCCGGGCGCTGGAGGCCGTGCTCAACCCGCGACTGCGGAGGGCCACGTGAGAGAGCGAAGCGAACGAACCAGCAGACACAGCAGTCTGACTCGTGCGGCCGACGAAGTTGGACGCATGAGTCTTCTAGAACTGGACGACGTCAGCGTCACCTACCGCATCGCCTCGGGCGAGGTGCCCGCCGTGCGCGGGGTCTCGCTGAAGCTGGACGCGGGGTCGGCGCTCGGAGTCGCCGGTGAGTCGGGATCCGGCAAGTCGACGCTGGCCATGGCGCTGCTGCGGCTGCTGCCGCGCGACGCCCGCGTCGGCGGCCGGATCCTGCTCGACGGCGAGGACGTCCTCGCCATGAAGTGGGGACGGCTGCGGGCGGTGCGCTGGGCGGAGGCGTCGATCGTCTTCCAGGGCGCCCAGCACGGCCTGAACCCGGTGCGCAGGATCGGCGACCAGATCGCCGAGCCGCTGCTCGTGCACGGCCTGGCCAAGCAGGAAGGGGCCCGCAAGCGCGTCGCCGAGCTGCTGGAACAGGTCGGCCTGCCCACCTGGCGGGCGCGCAGCTACCCGCACGAGCTGTCGGGCGGGCAGCGGCAGCGCGTGATGATCGCGATGGCGCTCGCCTGCTCGCCGCGGCTGATCATCGCGGACGAGCCGACCACCGCGCTCGACGTGATGGTGCAGGCGCAGGTCCTGACGCTGATCAAGGAACTGGTCGCGGAGCAGGGCATCTCCCTGATCATGATCTCGCACGACCTGTCGGTGCTGGCGGACGTGTGCGACCAGCTCGCCGTCATGTACGCGGGCCGCGTCGTCGAGAACGGCCCGTCCCGCGAGGTGTTCCACGACGCCAAGCACCCCTACAGCAGGGCGCTGGCAGCGGCCTTCCCCACGGTGGGCGACCCGGTCTCGCGGCTCGCGCCCAAGGGGCTCGGCGGCGACCCGCCCGACCCCATGCAGCTGCCGACCGGCTGCTCGTTCCATCCGCGCTGCCCGGTGGCTCTGGAGGAGTGCGCGACACTGGCCGTGGACCTCTGGCCGGCGGGCGACAGCCGTACCGCCGCGTGCGTCCACGTCCGGGCTAAGGAGGAGGCGTCGTGACCGAGACGCAGACGTCCGCGGAGACCGGCGCCGGCAGCTCCACCGGGTCCCGCGCCGCCCTGCTGGAGGCGCGCGACCTGCGGGTGGAGTTCCCCTCGCGCGGGCGGCGCGCCCGCGCGGTCGACGGCGTCAACCTGTCGGTCGGCGAGGGGGAGATCGTCGCGCTGGTCGGCGAGTCCGGCTGCGGCAAGACGACGCTCGCCCGGACCCTGCTCGGGCTCGAACGTCCCACCTCCGGCTCCGTGCTGTACGGCGGGACCCCGCTGAACTACGGCTCCAAGGCGCTGCGGGCCTACCGGAGAGAGGTGCAGCTCGTCCTGCAGGACCCGACGGGCTCGCTCAACCCCCGGCACACCGTCTACGAGGCGGTCGCCGAGGGCCCGCGCATCCACGGCCTGCCCGACGAGGCGGAGATCGTCTCCTCGGCCCTGTCCAGGGCCGGGCTCCGGCCGCCCGAGCGGTTCTTCCTGCGCTACCCGCACGAGCTGTCGGGCGGGCAGCGGCAGCGGGTGGTGATCGCCGGGGCGCTGGCGCTCAACCCCAAGGTGCTGATCGCCGACGAGCCGGTGGCCTCGCTCGACGCCTCCGTCCGCGGCGAGATCCTGGCGCTGATGCTGAAACTGCGCGACGAGCTGGGCCTGGGCGCCCTGGTCGTCACGCACGACCTGGGGCTGGCCTGGAACATCGCCGACCGGGTGGCGGTGATGTACCTGGGCAGGATCGTCGAGTCCGGGCCTGTCGAGCAGGTGCTGACCGCGCCGCAACACCCGTACACGCAGGCCCTGATGTCGGTGCTGCCCGAGTCGCCGGAACGGGTGGTGCTGACGGGCGAGCCGCCCGACCCGACGCGGATTCCCGGCGGCTGCCGCTTCCACGCCCGCTGCCAGGTGCTGGCCTCGGGCCGGGCCGCCGAGGCGGGGATCGACGCCAGGTGCCGGACGGAGGCGCTCGCAGTCCTGCCCGCCGTGGCCGACGCCCAGGCGGCCTGCTACTACGCGCAGCACACGGCCTGACGACCGGTGGAGGCGGCGGTCCAGCCGCCTCCACCGGGTTCAGGCGCGGAAGGCGTCGGCGTGCTCGGCCGCCCACTGGGCGAAGGAGCGCGGCGGGCGGCCGGTGACCTGCTCGACCGTCGGGACGACGGTGTAGCCGATCTCGGGCGTGTTGCCGAGGGCGCCGATGAGGAACTCGATGGTCTGCTCGCCCATGCCGTCGCCGCGCCACTTGGCGCGGGCTTCGTCCGGGGTGAGCTCGACGAACGTGATCTCGCTGCCGATCGCCTCGCCGAGGATGCGGACCTTCTCCGCAGTGGTGATCGCCTCGGGGCCCGTCAGCGTGTACGACCTGCCGGCGTGGCCGTCGGAGGTCAGGACGGCGGCGGCGACGGCCGCGATGTCGCTCTCGTGGACCATGGCGCTGAGCCTCCCGCCGAACGGCTCCCTGATCATGCCCTCCGTTCTGATCGACTGGGCCCACCACTGCAGCGTGTTGGCCATGAACTCGACCGGGTTGAGCAGCGTCCACTCCAGGCCGGTCGCGGCCAGCGCCTGCTCCAGCGGGCCGTCCGCGCGCCCGCCCAGCACGGTGACCTTGCGGACACCCGACCTGACCGCCAGTTCCGCGATCTTGTCGCCGTTCTCGAGGGGCGCGTAGTCGTCGCCGGCGAAGTTGATCAGGTGGGCGGCGGTGACGCCGTGGAAGGCGGCCTCCAGGGTCTCGGGGGCGGCCATGTCGCCCGCGACGACCTCGACGCCTTCCGGCAGGCCGGCCTTGGTCGGGTTCCTGGTCAGTGCGCGGACCTGGTGGCCTGCTTTGACCAGCTCGTCCACCACGAGGCGGCCGACGGTTCCGGTGGCACCGGTGACGAGGACGGTCATCCTTGGCTCCTTCATTGGGAACGGAACGTTCTGCTCTTAGACTAGCAGAACGGAACGCTTCATTCCAACATTTTGATCGTCAACCGTGAGTCATTAGTCCTTTGCGTATGGTTAGGTAATCTTTGACTGATCGCGCCGGGAGTGGGGTAAAGGGTTGTCAAGTTTCGGCTGGCGTCATTCGCTGTTCGCGCCCGCGGTGGCCCTGGTGGTCTCGGCGTTGTTACTGGTCGCAGGGGCGGTGGAGTGGCTGCTCAAGTCCGTGGGAGCGACCACGGCTCCCCGGGCGGCCGAGCTCGTGGTCACACTCATCATCGCGGTCTTCCTGACGGCCGTCCTGCGGATCGCGCGGGCCGTCCCCGACCTCCAGCGCGAGAGTGCCGCGACCAAGCGCGCCAGGACGAACATCAAGGCGGTCAAGCCGTCGCAGGACACACTGGTGGGGCGGCGGCTGGTGCTCTTCCAGGAGGCGGCCGACGCAGGGAACGACTGCGAGGCGGTGCTGAGCGCCCGCTCCGCCCTGGACGAAGGCGAGATGGCCAACAAGCACCACCTCGACCACGCGCTCATCTGGGCCCTGCCGGTGTTCGGATTCATCGGCACCGCGCTGACGATGGCCGCCATGGTCACCTCGTTCTCGGAGGGCCTGGGCGACGACGGCGACCCCTCCAAGCTGATGACCGCGCTGAAGGCGCAGGTGCTGCCCGAGCTGGCGTCCGCGTTCGGCGTCACGCTGATCGCGCTGTTCCTGAGCGTGCTGGCGTTCGGCGCGATGGCGCTGGTCGAGCGGGCGGAGCGGGAGGCTGTCGGCGCCGCGGACGAGGTGTTTCTGATCTACATCGCACGCCTGCCGGCGAAGCAGGCGGCTCCCGCCATGAACGGGCTGGCCCAGGAGCTGGCCATCTCCAGGGGACGCACCGAGGAGCTCGTCAAGGGCCTGGACGCGCTGCGCACCGCCGTGGAGCGGCTGAGCGCGGTGGAGAGCAGGCCGCAGCGCTACACCCTGGTGAGAGAGCAGTGAGGAAGCGTTCCACCAGGGCTTTCGCCCCGCCGCTCGACCTCCGCTTCATCGACCTGTTCATGGCGATCATCCTCGCGCTGTCGTTCGTCGCGATCATGCTGACCGTCGTGGCGCGGATGCTCCCCAGCGCCGACTCGGCGCGTCCCGCGCGCAGGGAGAGCGTGGCCGAGCTGAAGCGGCAGCTCGAAGCGGCCGTCGCGGCCCAGCAGCAGGCCCAGGCCCAGCTGGACGCCGCGCAGGCGCAGGCCGCCGAGCAGTCCTCCTTCGGCCTGCCCTGGTGGCTGATCGGAGGCTGCGCCCTGCTCGGTCTGCTCGCCGTGTTCCTGACCTGGCGGGTCCGCCTGCGCAGGAACGGCGACCTGCCGCGGTTGCGCAGCTGGCTGCTCGTCACCCTGGTCATCGCGGCCGTCACCTGGGCGATCAGGTCGCAGAGCGACGGCCAGGGCTACCTGCTGCTCGCCGAGATCCCCTGGTGGGCCGCCGACGCCCTGTGTCTCGGGCTCATGCTGGTCGCGTACGTGCTGGTGTCCCACATTCAGACCAGCCGCACCACGCTCGCCGAGTTCAGGACGCGCTCGGCCCGCTGACCTGGCTGCGCTCCTGGAGGGGCTGGTAGTCCTTCAGCGTGATGGCGGTGGCGGCCCGGTGGATGGCCCCGGCGATGCGGTCGATCATCTTGTCGCGTCCGGGCAGGTGGGGGAGCAGCTTGATCATCTTGAGCTGGAACCAGATGGCCGCGCGTGAGGGGATGACCATGCCCTTGACGTTCGCGGGGCCGAGCTGCTGGTTGGCGTCCACGAACGCGCGCATCTCGCGCTCGTAGCCGTCGAACCCGTCGCCGGCCGCCAGCTCGCCCGCCAGCACGTACGCGCCGACCAGGGCCAGGCTGGTGCCCTGCCCGGACGCCGGCGACGCGCAGTAGGCCGCGTCGCCCACCAGCACGACCCGCCCGCTCGACCAGCGGTCCATGTGGATCTGGGTGAGCGAGTCGAAGTAGAAGTCCTTGGCGTCGCGCACGGCGTCGAGCAGCGCGGGCACCTCCCACTCCACCCCCGCCATGGCCTCGGCGAGCAGCTCCTTCTGCTGCTCGGTGTCGCGGAAGTCGTAGGAGAGCGGCTTCGACGACCACATGAACAGCGCCTTGGCGTTGCTGTCCTGGCGGGTGCTGTAGACGTTCGCGGTGCGGCCGGGTGCGGCGTGCACGGCCTCCTCGCGGTCGAGCCCGAGGTGGTTGGGGACGGTGCAGATCGAGATGTAGTAGCCGAGGTCGCGGGCGAACCTGGACTCCTCGCCGAAGGCCAGCCGCCGGGTGTTGGAGTGCACGCCGTCGGCCCCGATGACCAGGTCGAACCGGCGCGGCGCGGACCGCTCGAACGTCACGGTGCCGTCGTCGGCGATGCCGGTGATCGAGTCGTCGAAGATGTACTCGACGTGGTCGCGGGTGAGGTCGTAGAGGATCTCGTTCAGGTCGCCGCGCATGATCTCGGCGTCGCCGCTCTGGCGCCCGCCGAACAGGTCGGCGTCCATGGTCGCGACCCGCCTGCCTGAGCCGTCGTAGTGGGTGGCGATCCGCATGTCGGTGCTGCGGGCCCTGATCGCGTCCAGGACGCCCATGCGCTCGGCCACGTCGAGGGCGGCGCCGCGCACGTCCACCTTGTAGCCGCCCTCGCGGATCGCGGGCGCCCGCTCGACCACGGTCGGGTTGAAGCCGTAGTGCTTGAGCCAGTACGCCGTCGCGGTGCCGGCGATGCTCGCGCCGGAGATCAGGATGTCCATGCCGAGAACTGTACAAGTGTCTTAGAAGTTTGTCTAGGACGATTGTGCTACTGTTGGGACATGGGAAATCGAGAGGATCTGCTTGCCGGGGCGAAGCGCTGCCTGATCGAGAAGGGCTACTCGCGGACGACCGCACGCGACATCGCGACCGCGTCAGGGGTGAGCCTGGCGGCCATCGGCTACCACTTCAGGTCGAAGGACGCGCTCATCAACGAGGCGCTGATCGAGGTGATGCGGGAGTGGGGGGAGGACCTGGGCGCCACGCTGGCCGCCGAGACGAAGCCCGACGCCACTCCGCTGGAGCGCTTCGAGGGCGCGTGGGACCGGGTGACGGAGTCGTTCGACCGCCTGCGCCCGCTCTGGACCACGCAGTTCGAGGTGCTCGGGCAGATCGACCACATCCCGGACATCCGCGATCAGCTCTTCGGCCCGTTGGAGGAGGCGAAGGTGGGCCTGGCGGCGCTGTTCGAGGGCGTCGACCCGGAGGCGGAGCCCGAGCGGGCCCGCCTGGTCGGCTCCCTCTACCAGGCCATGTTGACAGGGCTGCTCGCGCAGTGGCTGGTCGATCCGGAGACGGCGCTGACGGGCCGCGAGGTGGCCGCCGCCCTACGCATGATCAGGGCCTAGCGGGCACGTGCGGGGGGCTGCGCGCGGTCAGTCCTAGCGGGGGCGGGCCGTTGACGGGCGGGCGGGGCTGCGGGTGATCGGGGGCCCTAGAAGGCGCTGATGGTGGCGGGGGCCCGCTCGGCCCTGCTCAGCGTGCGGATCACCGCCGTCGCGCCGTGCCGGTGCACGGCCAGCTGGGCCAGCAGCTCGACGACCGGGTTCACGACCTCCGGCGGCAGCTCGGGCGTCGCGATGCCCACGCTGGCCGCGAGGTCGTCGGAGTGCACGACCAGCTCGATCAGCCGGGTCAGCAGGAAGTCGTCGAACCTCAGCGACCAGCCCGACGAGGGGATGTGGACGACCCGGTCCGCCGGCTGGTCGGGCACCTCCGTGCGCTGGCGGCCGAGCAGCTCCGAGGTCCTGGCCGCCAGCGCCGCGGCGCCGTCGGTCGCCGCGGCCTCGCTGACGCGCCTGATGCCCACGTTGCTCTCGTGGTCGAGCCCCGCCTGCACCCACGGCGACCTGGTGTAGTGCTCGATCAGGGAGATCGGCTCCTGCTTCACGTCGCTCTCCGGCAGCACGCCGTCGACACGGACGAGCTGGAAGGCGAGATGCCCTGCCAGGCCCGCGACGCTGAACTCGGTCAGCGCGCTCGGCTTGTTCCAGGCGGCAGCGACCGCGGGATCGTTCAGCAGCTCCACCGCCGAGCCTGCGGCGACCAGATAGAGCTTCCTGATCTCTCCCATTCGCGCCCTTTCCCCGATTTCAGGTGGTAAGCCGCGCCAACACTACTCCTCCTAGAATCAGCGACAACGCGGCCACCCTTCCCACCGAAACGGGGTCGTCGTTGAGGACGATGCCCAGCGTGATCGCGCCGACGGCGCCGATGCCGGTGAACACGGCGTAGGCGGTGCCGACCGGCAGCGTGTTCATCGCCTGCGACAGCAGCCACACCGCCGCCGCCATCAGCACCAGGCAGATCAGCGTCGGCACCGGCCTGGTGAAGTTCTGCGTCGGCTTGATGCTCTGCGACCAGGCCACCTCGACCAGCCCGGCCAGCACGAGGACGAGCCAGCTCACCGGGCCGCCTCCGTCGCCACCCGCTCCAGCGCCGCCGCCAGCGACTCCTCGTGCTTTCCGCGCAGGTGCGCGAGCGCGGGGTCGAGCAGGGAGTTGACCAGCTCGGCGTGGACGAACACGACGTCCTCGACCGCGAAGTGGCCCTGGAAGAAGTCGCGCAGGAAGCTCTCCTGGTGGTCCATCGGCTCGCGGGGCGTGCCGGGGCCGTACGCGCCGCCCCTGGCGCTGGTCACCACGAACGACCGGCCTTTCAGCGACATCTTGGGAAAGGTGATCTGGTCCAGCCACGCCTTGAGCGAGGACGGGATGGAGAAGTTGTACATCGGCGTGCCGATCAGGATCACGTCCGCCGCCACCACCTCGTCGAGCAGCGGCTCCACGATCGACCACGCGCGCTCGCCGGCCGGCGTGCGCACGGCCTCGCGGTAGCGGGAGATGTCGCGGATCTCGTGTTCCAGGATGTGGTCGCACAGCTCCGTCCACGCCTCGTCGATGTGCGGGACGGGGTCGGCGGCCAGGTCGCGGTAGACGTAACCGCCCGAGGGGTTCGCCCCGCGCCACGTCTCCGCGTAGCGGGCCGACAGCCGGCGCGAGAACGAGGCGCGGCGCGCGCTGGCGTCCAGGTGCAGCAGGTTGCTCATGAGGTCTCCAGAGTTAAGCGGACACTGCGTCCAGTTAAGCATATCCGGACGCAATGTCCACATAGACTGCTGAGCGTGGAAAGAGCAGACGCCGCGCGCAACCGCGCCAGGATCCTCGAGGCCGCCGCCGAGCTGTTCGCGGCCCGGCCCGCGCAGGACGTGACGATGGACGACATCGCCAAGGCGGCCGGAGTCGGCCGGGGCACGCTCTACCGCCGCTACCCCGACCGGGCGTCCATCGCCGTCGCCCTGCTCGACGAGCACGAGCGGGCCCTGCAGGAGAAACTGCTGCGCGGCGACCCGCCCCTCGGCCCCGGCGCCCCTCCGGCCGAGCGCCTCACCGCCTTCTACGCCGCCATGGTCGAGCTGCTGGAAGGCCACGTCCACCTGGTGCTGGGCGCCGAGGTCGGGCGCTCGCGGTTCGAGACCGGCGCGTACGGGTTCTGGCGCGCGCACGTCCGCTCGCTGCTCGTCGCCGCCGGCACCCGCGCCCCCGACGCGCTGGTGGACGCCCTGCTCGCCCCGCTCGCGCCCGAGGTGTACGGCTACCAGCGGCACGACCTCGGCCTCACCCCCGCCCAGATCGCCGAAGGGCTTTCGAGACTCACCGGAGCCCTCTGAAACCGGAGCCCTCTGAACCGGAGCCCTCTGAAAGAGGTCAGCGCAGGGCGTGCTTGGCGGCCGTCTTGACGAAGGCGCGGGCCAGTTTCGCCCGCCGGAACCGGCTCAGCGCCGGACGCGGCAGGTCGTACCGCCGGGCCCGGATGTCCGCGACGACCAGCGGTGGCGCGTCCAGCTCCGCGAGCACGTCCAGCGCCTCCCGCTTGGTGATCAACCGTCCGTCCCGGAGCGTGACCGTCGCCCTGGCCACCGTCAGCAGGCCGAGATCCACCCAGATGTCGGTGAGCCAGTGCCGCCGACCGCGCGTGTTCGCCAGCCAGAACTCCTCCAGGTCGGTCCGGACGAACGCGACCAGTTCCTCGTCGGAGACCGGCGGCAGCAGCTCGCCGGGAGGCGGACCGTACAGCTCCAGAGCGCCCGCGTGCAGCTCGCGCCGGGTGACCGGGGTGACGGGCCGCTGGAAGAGATGCTCGTGCGCCCAGGTCACGTGCTCGGCCTTCAGATCGCCCAGCTCGGCCTGCGGCAGGTAGGAGCAGTGCAGATGCTCCGCGAGCGGTAGGTCCAGTGCCCCGTGTAGGTGCTTCAGCCGTTTCCACTCCTCGCGGTTGATCGGACGCTCCACGACGGCGATCAGGTCGAGGTCGCTGCGGCCCGGCTGGTAGTCGCCCGCCGCGAGCGAGCCGTGCGCCCAGAGCGCGACCAGGGGCACCGCGGGGACGATGTCGTCGAGGAAACGTGTCAGCAGAAGATCAGTTGCCCCGTGCATGATTGAACTATGATCCACCGTCGGCTCCAGCGAAAGGTGGCCCTGGCAAACCGGCCCAACGAGCATGGAACCGGCTGCCCCTGAGCGGGCTTTCGCGGGGCGGTCAGAGGGGGCGTCAGAGGGTGCCGAAGAGGGCGCTCACGGACTCGCCGTCGTGGATGCGGCGCATCGCCTCGGCGAGGGCGGGGGCGATCGACAGGACCGTGAGCTTGTCGCTCGGCTTCGGCGACGGCACGGTGTTCGTGCAGACGATCTCCTCGACCTCCGGCAGCGCGCTCAGCCGTTCCACGGCGCCGTCGGCGAACAGGCCGTGCGTGCAGGCGACGCGCACCGAGTTCACGCCGCGCTCGCGGAGCCGGTCGAGCAGTTCGATGACGGTGCTGCCCTTGGCGATCTCGTCGTCCAGGATGATCACGTCCTTGCCCGCGACGTCGCCGATCACCGAGCTGATCACCACGCGGTCGTCGCTGAAGCGCTGCTTGGCACCCATCGCGACCTCCGTGCCGAGCAGCCGCGCGAAGTGCGCGGCCTCCTTGGCGTTGCCCAGGTCGGGGGAGACCACGACCGCGTTCGACAGGTCGTACCGGCGGAAGTGCCCGGCCAGCTCGCGCAGCGCGTGCAGGTGGTCGACCGGGACGCTGAAGAAGCCGTGCACCTGCGGCGAGTGCAGCGTCATGGCGAGCACCCGGCCTGCCCCCGCGGCCACCATCAGGTCGGCCACCAGTCGCGCGCCGATGGAGATGCGCGGGGCGTCCTTCTTGTCGGAGCGGGCGTAGGCGTAGTGCGGGAGAACCACGGTGGTGCGGGCGGCGGAGGCCCCGCGCGCCGCGTCGAGCATGAGCAGCAGCTCGACCAGGTGCTCCTGGACGGGCGGCACCAAGGGCTGGATCAGGAAGACGTCGCGCTCCCGGCAGTTGGCCTGAAGCTGCACTTCGAGCACGTCGTTGGCGAAGCGGTTGACCTGGACCGGATGGAGCGGAGTGCCCAGATGGGCGCAGATCTCCTCAGCCAGGAGGGGGTGGGCGGTGCCGCTGAAAACCGTGATGTCTCGCACGATTCCCAGAGGATAGCCTCACGGGCTGACGTAGTGATGCACCAGGGCGGGCTCGCCCGCGGCGTTGAGCCAGCGGGCGCGGGCGCTGCCGACCCTGCGCCAGCCCTGCCGCTCGTAGAAGGCGATGGCCGCGCCGCCCTCGTCGGAGACCTCCAGGGTGAGCGGTGTGCCGGCGGCGGCAAGGACCGTGTCGAGCAGGGCGGCGGCGAGCCCGCTCCCGCGGGCGACGGGGGTGACGAAGAGCCTGGTGACGGCCGTTCCGGCGAGCCCGACGTGTCCCAGGACGGTGTCGCCGCCGATCCCCACCCACGCGCCGGTGAGGTCGTCGGGGGAGAGCCACCCGTGCGGGTCGTCGGGCCAGTCCACCGGGTAGCGGTCGGCGGCCTGGACCTCGGCCAGCGCCCGCACGCAGGCGTCGAGGTCGGCGCCGGTCCTGGGGCGGATCACGGCTTCGCCGGCGTCGCTTCCGGGACGGGTCACGTTCTCGCCGGCTCCGCGGCCGGCGTCGGTTCCTGAGCGGGTCATGACTCGAGGAGTTCCGCGGTCAGCGCGTCGAGGCCGGGCAGGACGCGCCAGGCCAGCGCCAGGGCGTCCGGGTCCGGCGGGTAGCGGTGGTGCGGGACGGCGATGACCCGCATCCCGGCGGCGTGCGCCGAGCGCAGGCCGTTGCTGGAGTCCTCGACCGCCACGCACTCCTTCGGGTCGACGCCCAGCCGGGACGCCGCCTCCAGGTACCCGTCAGGGGCCGGTTTGCCGCGGGGCACCTCCTCGGTGGAGACGGTGGCCGTGAACGCGTCGCGCAGCCCGGCGGCGTCGAGGACCACGTCGATCAGGGCGCGGGGCGACGAGCTCGCCAGGCCGAGGGTGAAGCGCCCGGACAGCCGCCTGACCGTCTCCTGCGCGCCCGCCAGCAGCGGCAGCTCGTGCCGGTAGCGCTCGGCCATCTGCTCGATCACGCCGCCGGCGATCTCGTCCGGTGGCAGCCGGACGCCGAGTTCGTGCAGGTAGGCGGCCCATTCCTGGGTGCTCATGCCCATCAGCCTGGACTGCGTGTCGGGCTGCCAGGCGCCGCCGTGGTCGGCGACGAAGGCGCGTCGCACCTCCTCCCAGACCGGTTCGGAGTCGACGAGCACTCCGTCGAGGTCGAACACGCACGCTTCCACGTCAGTCCCCCAAGTGATCAGCAGGCATCCAGCCAATCACATCGTGACCACCGCACCCGCCAAATCCTCCTATTGCCGGATAAATGGGGTAAAGCGTGCGGCATCTGACCGTGCCGGGGATGGTTTGCGGGAATGGACCTAGGCATGGCCGACCTTCCACTCCACGACCGCGCTCAGTCCGAGGAGGACGCCGACGCGGACCGCGGATTCGTCGCGAAACTCAGCCCTGCGGTGGTCAAAGACTCCGACGGCAGGGTCATCTGGGACAACGACGCCTACGCCTTCCTGGAACAGCAGTGCCCGGCCAGCGCCCATCCCGGCCTGTGGCGGCAGAGCCGGCTGCACGCCCGGCAGGGCCTGTACGAGGTGGCCGACGGGATCTACCAGGTGCGCGGCCTGGACCTGTCGAACATGACCCTCGTCGAGGGCGACACCGGCGTCATCGTGATCGACCCGCTGATCTCCACCGAATGCGCCGCCGCCGCGCTCAGGCTGTACCGCGACCACCGAGGCGAGCGCCCGGTCACCGGCGTCATCTACACCCACTCCCACGTCGACCACTTCGGCGGCGTCCGCGGCGTCACGGGCGGCGGCGTGCCGATCCTCGCGTCCGCCGGCTTCCTGGAGCACGCGGTGTCGCGGAACGTGTACGCCGGGCCCGCGATGACCCGCCGCTCCGTCTACCTGTACGGCCCCGCCCTGCCGCGCTCGCCCGAGGGCCAGATCGGCACCGGCCTCGGCCTCACCCGCTCGACCGGAACGGTCTCGCTGATCGCGCCCACGCTCGACATCACCCGTACCGGCCAGGAGGAGACGATCGACGGGGTCCGCATCGTCTTCCAGCTGACGCCCGGCGGCGAGGCGCCGTCCGAGCTGAACTTCTTCTTCCCGGAGCGGCGGGCGCTGTGCGTGGCGGAGAACGTCACGCACAACCAGCACAGCCTGCTCAGCCTGCGCGGCGGGCCCGTCGGCGACGCCCGCGGGTGGGCGCGCCATCTGACGGAGGTCATCGCGCTGTTCGCCGGCAGCGCGGACGTCGCCTTCGCCTCGCACCACTGGCCCACATGGGGCGCGGAGAACGTGGTCCGTTTCCTGTCGCGGCAGCGCGACCTGTACGCCTACCTGCACGACCAGACGCTGCGGCTGATGAACAAGGGCCTGACGGGGACGGAGATCGCCGAGGCGGTCCGGCTGCCTCCCGGGCTGGAGGAGTCCTGGCACACGCGCGGCCACCGCGGCTCGGTCGGTCACAACGTCAAGGCCATCTACCAGCGCTACCTGGGCTGGTTCGACGGCAACCCGGCGCACCTGTGGGAGCACCCGCCGAGGGACCGGGCGATCCGGTACGTCAAGTGCCTGGGCGGCGGAGGCGCCGTCGTCGCCCTCGCCAGGCGCTACATCGCGGAGAACGACCTGCGCTTCGCCGTCGAGCTGCTCAACCACGCGGTCTTCGCGGACGAGGGCAACAAGGAGGCCCGCGACCTGCTCGCCGAGGTCTACACCCGCCTCGGGCACGGCTCGGAGAACGGCACGTGGCGCAACCTCTACCTGATGGGAGCGCTGGAACTGACCGACGGCATCGTGCCCGCCGACATCGACACCGGCTCGCCCGACCTGGTCGCCGCGCTCAGCGTGCCGCAGATCTTCGACTCGATCGCCATCAGGATCGACGGCCCCAAGGCGTGGCACGAGCGCCTGTCCATCGACTGGCACCTGACCGACCTGGGAGAGCGCTACCGCACCACGCTGTCGAACGGCGCGCTCATCCAGCAGGCCGACCCGCCCGAGCAGGACGTGGACCTCACGCTCAGGCTCACCAAGGCCCAGTTCCTCGGCCTGCTGACCGGTAAGGGGGTCGAGGGCGTCGACCGGGAGGGCGACACGGGAGTGCTGCGGCGGTTGGTGGCCGTTCTCGACAACCCGGTGCCGGACTTCGCGATCGTGACGCCCTGATCCACCGGAAGGCCCTACCGGCGCCGCAGCGTGAACAGGTAGTAGAGCAGGCCCGCCAGCAGCAGCGCGACCACCACGCCGATGTTGGCGGCGCCGAACGTCCCGGTCTTCAGCTCGTCGCTCATCAGGAATCCGACGACCCTGGCGATGTTCTGGTCCATCGAGGTGATCAGCCCGATCCCCACGATCGACGCCGCCACCAGCGAGACCAGGCCCGCCCAGTTGACGGCCGGGGCGCCGGGACGCAGCAGCCGCTCGTCGTAGCCGTGCCCGTTCGCGCGCAGCCGCCACATGTCCACGAGGAAGATGGCGACCCAGGCCGCCATCACCACGCCGATGATCGCCAGGAACGCCTGGAACGTCCCGAGGAAGCTGGACGACACGAACAGCAGGTAGTAGCCGCCGAGCACCATCAGCGCGCCGTCGACGAGCACGGCGTAGTGCCGCTTGATCGGCACGCCGAGCGCAAGCATCGACAGCCCGGACGAGTAGATGTCCATGATCGCCCCGGCCAGGAAGCCGCCGATGGCGGTCAGCAGGTAGGGCAGCAGGAACCAGGTCGGCAGCGCGCCGGCCAGCGCGCCCACCGGGTCGGCGCCCGCCGCGTTCGCCAGCCCGGGATCGCCGCCCGCGAGCAGCACGCCGAACACGAGCAGCACCATCGGCGGCACCGCCCCGCCCAGCGTCGTCCACAGCGCCACCCTGGACGGCCTGGCTTCCACCGGCAGGTATCGGGAGTAGTCGGCGCCGCAGTTCACCCAGCCGAGGCCCAGCAGCGTCATCGCGAAGATGATCCCGCCGACCCAGCCGCCGGGGCCCGCCGTGGTCTTCAGCGCGGTGCCGAGCTTCGGCGCCATCAGCACCAGGTAGACGACGGTCAGCACCACGAACGCGTACGTGAGGTAGCGCTGCACCACCATGATCAGGGCGTGCCCGTACACGCCGATCGCGATCGTGACCAGCGCGGCGATGACGAAGCACACCGCCGTGGCCGTCGTGTGCGGGATGCCGGGCGCGAACCGTCCCAGGATCGCCGCGCCGCCCTGCGCCGACAGCGTGACGAGGACGATCTCCCAGCCGACGTTGGACACGTACGACAGCACGGCCGGCAGCTTGTTGCCCTGGTAGCCGAACGGCGCCCGCCCGAGCGTCATCGTCGGCACGCCCGACCGCGCGCCCGCGACGGCGACCAGCCCGACCAGCCCGAACGAGAGCAGGTAGCCGATCGCGCCGGTGAGGATCGCCGGGACGACGCCGAGCCCGAGGCCCACCACGTAGATCCCGAAGGCCACCCCGAACAGCGACAGGTTGGAGCCCGCCCACGGCCAGAATAGATCCGCCGGCCTGCCGCGCCGCTCCGCGAGGGGAACCGCGTTGATGCCGTTCTGTTCCACGGCCATCGTGTCCATGATCGGACGTTAACACCTGATTCGCCGGAGAAGATGATGGGAGTCCGAACAGGGATGTGATCGCGGTGTTCGACTCCCGCACCCGGCCCCTGGGCGTCTGCCTGGTGGCGGCGTTCATGACAGGCCTGGACGTGAGCATCGTCAACGTCGCGCTGCCCTCGATCAGGGAGGGGCTGCACGCCTCGGCGGGCGGCCTGCAGTGGACGCTGTCCGGTTACGCGCTCAGCTTCGGGCTGCTGCTCGTCCCCTCGGGACGGCTGGGTGACGCGCGCAGCCGACGGGCGATCTTCATGTCGGGTGTGCTGCTGTTCACGCTGTCGAGCGCGACCTGCGGGCTCGCGCCCAGCATGGCGGTGCTGATCGCGTCCAGGCTGGTGCAGGGCATGGCGTCGGGGATGCTCAACCCGCAGGTCTCCGGGCTCATTCAGCAGCTGTACCCGGCGCACGAGCGGGGGCGGCCGTTCGGCGCGCTCGGCGCCACCATCGGGCTGTCGACCGCGGCGGGGCCGCTGATCGGCGGCGCGATCGTCACGGCGTTCGGGCACGAGCACGGCTGGCGGTGGGTGTTCCTGGTGAACGTGCCGATCGGGCTCGTCCTGCTGCCGCTGGCGTGGCGGCTGCTGCCCGCGCCGTCGCGCCCCCGGAAGCGGCAGGAGAGCATGGACCCGGTCGGCGTGCTGCTGCTCGGCGTGGGCGTGGCCGCGCTGCTGCTGCCGTTCATCCAGCAGCGCCAGTGGCCGGGCGGCGCCAAGTGGCTGCTGATCCCGGCCGCGCTGCTCGTGCTGGCTGGGTTCGTCACCTGGGAGCGGTTCTACCGCAAGGAGCCGCTGGTGGACCTGGCCCTGTTCGGCAGACGCTCCTACAGCCTGGGCTCGGCGATCGCGCTGTTCTACTTCGCGGGCTTCACCGGGATCTTCTTCATCTTCACCCTGTACCTGCAGAGCGGCCTGAACTACACCCCGCTGCTCGCCGGGCTGTCGATCACCCCGTTCGCGCTCGGCTCGGCCGCGTCGTCGGCCGTCGGCGGTAGGCTCGTGTGGCGGGCCGGACGCCGCCTGGTGGCCGCCGGGCTCACCACGGTTCTGGCCGGCCTGTCGGCGACCATGCTGGCCACCGCCCTGGTGCCGGGACGAGGGGTTGGCGCGGCGACCCTGCTGCCCCTGCTCGTCGCCGGCGTCGGCAGCGGTCTGGTGATCGCGCCCAACCAGGCCATCTCGCTGTCGGAGGTGCCCCCGGAAGGCGGCGGCAGCGCGGCCGGAGTGCTGCAGACCGCGCAGCGCCTCGGCTCGGCGATCGGCATCGCCGCCGCGGGTTCGACGTTCTTCGCCTCGCTCGCCCAGGGCTGGGCGACCGCCTTCAGGCACGGGATGCTGGTCGTGCTGCTGTTCGTGGCCGTCGCGCTCGCCGCCGCCGTCTTCGACCTGAGCCGCGAGTACGTCACGCGTTGAGCAGCCTGGCCTCCACGTCCGGGTCGAGGCCCACCGGCGGCCGCCTCGCCCAGAGCGAAACCCGGACAGACTGTGACGTCGCGCTCGCAATGGGTAGGTGCCCGCATAGTGATACGGGGGATGGATGGTGAAACAGTTCCGGATTCTTCCTCGCTCGATCCGGGCGCGTCTGGCCACGATCGCGACCCTCGTCGCGACGCTGGTCTTCACCTCGGTGTCCGTCCTCGTCCTGGTGACCGTGCCCGCCAACCTGCGCGGCACCGTCGGCGACAGGGTGGAGCTGGCCGTGCGACGGGTCGCGAGCAAGGCCGAGGTGGGCGACCTGCCGCGCGCCATCGTGCTTCCGCCACGCGTGCGGCTGCTGCAGGTCGTCTCGGCCGACGGCCAGGTCGTGGCGTCCAGCCCGGCGGTGGAGGGCGCCGGACGGCTCTTCGACTTCACCCCGCGCGAACGCGAGGCCGTCTACACCGCCGAGCGCACGCTGCCCGAACAGCCGGACTCCGAGGCGCCGTACCTGGTCAAGGCCATCCAGGTGCGCTCCCCCCGAGGGCCTGTCACCGTCTACGGCGCGGCCTCGCTCGGGGACGTCAACAGGGCGCTCGAGTGGCTCTACTTCCTGACCTTCCTGGGGACGCCCGCGATGCTGCTCATCGTCGCGGGAATCACCTGGACCGTGGTCGACCACGCGCTGCGGCCCGTGGAGCGGATCCGCGCCAACCTGGCCGAGATCTCCGGCAAGGACCTGTCACGCAGGGTGCCGGTCAGCGACATCGGCGACGAGTTCACCGAGATGGCCCGCACCATCAACGCCACCCTCGACCGGCTGGAGCGCTCCGCCGAGACGCAGCGCAGGTTCGTCGCCGACGCCTCGCACGAGCTGCGCAGCCCCATCTCGGCGCTGCAGACCGAGTTCGAGTTCGCCAGCGCCTACCCCGACGAGACCGACTGGCCCGAGACGGGCGCCAAGGCCCTGGCCGCCATCGGGCGTCTCACCCAGATCATCGACGAGCTGCTCATGCTGGCCCGGCTGGAGGCGGGCGCCGTTCTGCCCCGCACGGTCGTGGACCTCAGCCACCTCGCGAACGAACAGGCGAGGCGGCGGGTGCGGGACCGCGTGCCGGTCGTCGCCGACGCGCTCGACCACGCCCCGGTGTTCGGCTCGCCGCTGCAGCTGGAGAGGTTGATGACCAACCTGATCGACAACGCCACCAGGCACGCCAACAGCCGGGTGGACGTCCAGGTGCGGGTCGACGGCGACGCCGACGAGGTGATCCTCACCGTCACCGACGACGGAGCCGGCATCGCCCCCGAGGACCGGGAACGGGTGTTCCAGCGGTTCGTCCGCCTGGACGAGAGCCGGGCCAGGGACAAGGGCGGCAGCGGGCTCGGCCTGACCCTGTGCAGGGAGATCGTCACGTCCCACGGCGGCACGATCACGATCACCAAGCATCGGCCGGGCGCCCAGTTCGTCGCCCGCCTGCCCCTCTACAAGAGGCCTACGGCTCCATGAGGAACGGGTCGGTGACCCCGTGCGGGCTTGACAGGCCCCGCTCGTCGCACGTGGTCAGCGTCGCGCCCGCATGGTAGGCGCTGTCGAGGAAGCCCAGCACGGTCGCGACCGGCTCCTCGGCGGCCCGGACGTCGTCGTACCGCAGAACCGCCAGGTGGCTGCCCCGCGACGGCAGCCAGGCCGCCCCGTCGGGCCACAGCGGCTCCTTCTCCAGGCCCTGCGGCTCGGGGGCGGTGTAGGAGTAGAACGCCGGCCAGGGACGTTCCTCGTCGCCGAACCAGAACCCCGCGCTGATGACCTCCCAGCTGTAGGCCTCTCTGGTGACCGGGTCGACCTCGCGGGCGGCTCCGACGACGCGGCCGGTGAAGCGGGTGACCGCGATGTCGAAGGTGTGCCAGAAATGGTGGACGGGGCTGGTCTTGCCGCAGAAGTCGGCCGCGTAGCGGTCCAGCACCTGGGACACCTGGGAGAGCACCTGCCAGTAGCGGGTGATCAGGGCCGGGTCGTAGTGGGCGTGGTGGGTGTCGTCGGCGAACGGGGTCGGGTCGGCCAGGTCGAACGGCACCGCCCTGATCTCCAGATTTATCCCGAAATGGTGGAGGATTTCGAAGAGCTGGGTGTAGAACGACGCCACCGACTGCCCGGCCAGGCCGAACTCCGCCGACCTGCCGTCGAGCACGTCCACGACCAGGCGATGGCGGACGAGGTCGAAGTCGATGCAGAACAGCGGCATGCCGTCCAGGCCGCCCATGGGGCGGGTGGTCAGGCCGCGCCCCGTCAGGTGGAAGGGGACGTTCCACCAGTGGTTGCGCCGGGTGCTCGCCGCCAGCCGCACCTTGCCGACTATCTGCGCAAACCGGTGCATGGTCTGCTTCGTCTCGAGCCAGCCCTCGTACGGCATGGGCGGAAACAACTCCACGACAGCCCCCTCCAGCGCCTCATCCTGCGGAAGATCGTAGCAATTCGCTCACATTGCGTGCAGCACGGGTGGGCTATGCCCGCTCACGGGGCCGGCAGTCGCAGGGGGCCCTTCGGATCGTCGCGGGAGGAGGCGGTCACTCTCGCCGCTGGTGCCAGACCGGCCCGATCGCGCCGACCGCCATTATGGTCCGAAAGCTGCCAGACCGCGGCCACCGGCGAATGCTTGGCTGTTCCACAGCAATGGAAATGACCATTCTGAAACGGAAGTCATGCCAACGACCAGCATTTCCGCCGACACCGAAGAATCGCCGCGTCGATCACCACTGATAAATTGGCTCGCCGTCGTCTCGGTGATGACGGGAATATTCTCGATAGTCACCGCCGAGATCATGCCGATCGGCCTGCTGACCACCATCGGATCCGATTTCCGGATCTCCGACGGCACAGCGGGCTGGATGATGACGCTGCCGGGAATCGTGGCCGCGATCGCGGCTCCCCTCGTCACCGTCGCGGCGGGGCGGCTCGACCGCCGCCTCGCCCTGTGCGCCCTGACGGCCCTGCTGGCACTGGCCGACCTCCTCGCCGCCGTCGCCCCGGCCTACTGGGTCATGCTGGTCGCCAGGGTCCTGGTCGGGCTCACCATCGGCGGTTTCTGGTCCATCGGGGCCGGTCTCGCCGTACGACTGGTGGGGGAGAAGTCGGCCGGCAGGGCGACGGCGGTGATCTTCTCCGCCGTCCCGCTGGGCTCCGTGCTCGGAGTGCCCGTGGGCACCCTGATCGGGCATCTGGCCGGCTGGCGGTCGTCGTTCGCCGTCGTCGGCGTCCTGACCGTCGCGGTGCTGGTCGCGCTGGTCGCGCTGCTGCCGCCGCTGCCTCCCGAGGAGCCGCTTCGCCCGCGCGTGTTCGGCGAACTGCTCCGTCGCACCGGCGTCCGGGTGGCGCTCCTCGTCACCTTCCTCATCGTCCTCGCCCACTTCGGGACGTACACCTACGTCACCCCGTTTCTCCAGCACGTCACCCACGTGGACCCCGGCCTGGTCAGCGTCCTGCTGCTCGCATACGGCACCGCCGGCGTCGTCGGCAACTTCGTCGCGGGCTGGACGATCTCCCGCAGCCTCCGCGCCACCTTCACGACCAGCGCAGCCATGATCGCCGCCGCGACGCTGCTGCTCCCGTTCGCCGGGGACTGGGACGCGGGCGCGATCGGGCTGCTCATCGTCTGGGGGATCGGCTACGGCGCCGTCCCGGTGTGCTCGCAGACCTGGTTCTCCCGATCGGCGCCACACGCCCAGGAGGCCGCCACGGCGCTGTTCACCTCGTCCTTCCAGGCGACGATCTCCCTGGGGGCGCTGCTCGGCGGCGTCGTGGTGGACGCCTTCTCCACCTCGGTCGTCATGCTCTGCGGCGGCGCGATCGCCACCGTCATGGCGCTGACGACGTGGGCTTCCGGCAGACCGGCGCGTCGCTGACGATCGACACGCGGCTACTCGTTGCGGCGGGCGCGGGCGCGGCGTTTGCCCTCGTGCATGGCCTGGACGCGGGCGATCGGGATCGTGTGCCCCTCCTCGATCAGGTCCGCGGGCAGCTGCTGCGGTTCGGGCATCAGCTCCGCCCAGGGATCGCCGTCGGCCAGCAGCCGGGGCGCGGTGCGGATGGTGAAGTCGGACGGCGCGACCCGGTCGAGATCCTCCCAGGCCACCGGGAAGGAGACCGGGGCGTCCGGCCGGATGCGGGGGCTGTAGGCGGCGGCCACCGTCGCCCCGCCCGCCCGGGTGGAGTCGAGGAAGACCTTGCCGTCGCGGTCCTCGCGGATGAACGCGGTGGTGGCGATCACCGGGTCGACGCGTTCGGCGCGCGCGGCCAGGGCGCGGGTGGCCGCGGCCAGGTCGTCCATCGCGACTCCGGCCACCACCGGCACGAACACGTGCACGCCCTTCGCCCCGCTGGTCTTCACCGCGCCGGACAGCCCGGCGTCGTCGAGGGCCTGGCGGACCAGGTGGGCGGCCCGGACGACCTGCGGGAACGCGCCCCCCTCCGGAGGGTCGAGGTCGAGGATGAGATGCGTGGGGTGGTCTTCGCGGACCAGCGCCGGGTGGTACTCGACCGCTCGCTGGTTGGCGAACCACAGCAGGGTCCGGCGGTCGTCGCACAGGGCGTACGACACCTGGCGGCGCGAGGCCTCCGCCCAGACGGAGACCGTCCGCACCCAGGAAGGGGCGTATTTGGGGACGTTCTTCTGCATGAACGGCGCCTGGCCCGGCCGGACGCGGATCACCGACAGTGCCCGGCCGCTCAGGGCCGGGATGATGCGGTCACGGACGGCGTCGAGGTAGTCGACCAGATCCCGCTTCGTCGCGTTCGCCCCGTCGAACAGCGGCTGGTCGAGATTGGTCAGCGAGACACCGTCCCGGTTCTCATCGCTGGTCACCCGCCCCACGATGCCGACGTCCCGGCGCGAGGTCAACATCCCGGCCGTTACCCGCCGGGTCGCCGGATCCGCATGCAGGCGGCCCGGTAGCCGGGAGGGTCCGGCGCGTTCACGGGCCCCTCCGCGGGGCTCGATCATCGGCCGGTCCGGCACCGTTCCAGGCCGAGACGATCTGCGAGCGCGAGGTGAAGCTCAGCTTGCGCAGGATGTTCTCCACGTGGCCTTCGGCGGTGCGCTGGGCGATCACCAGGGTCTCCGCGATCTCCCTGTTGCTCATCCCCTGCGCGACCAGCTCGGCGATCTCCCGTTCCCTGTTGGTCAGGAGGGACGCGACGTCCGACTCCGGCTGGAACTCCTCGATGTCGGCCGTCGTCCGCTCCTCCAGCGCGTACGCGACCGCGTGGTCGAGCGGGAGCTCCGAGCCGCGCTGGAAGGCCGCGGCGAACTCCCTTTCGCCGAGGTTCTGCCGCAGCTGGGCCTCGCACCGGTCGTGGAAGCCGGCCAGATGGCCGAGCCCCGACAAGGACGTGCCGATCGACCGCCACACCGTGTGCGCGGACCCCAGCAACTGCGCGGCCCGCTCGTCGTTCTTCTCGTCGGCCAGGACCCAGGCGAGCCCCTCCAGGCACTGCGCGATGCCCAGATGGTCGTGGGAGCGCAGCTTGGTGCGTACGGCGTCGTGGATCATGGCGATCGCCGTCTCCGGATCGCCCCGCCGCCACCGGTCGAGGGCCGCGATCCACAGCGCGTACGAGGCGCACCACTCCGCGTTCTCACGCCGGGACGTGTCCAGGACGTCCTCGCAGAGCGCCGCGGATCGCGGGTCGTCCATGAAGACGGCGGCCATGGCCAGCTGGAAGAGCGCGACCCAGGCCAGGCCCCGGCTGTCGAGCGCGCGGCGCCTGGCCAGCGCCTCCTCCAGGAGGGTGAACGCGCGCTCGAAGTTCCCCGCGATCAGCGCGGCGAAGCCGGTGATGTGGATCGCGCCGGCGAGCTGGGCCGGGTCGTCGAGCCGCTCCGCCAGCTCGCGGCACTCGTCCAGGAGCGGTTTCGCGGCGACGCAGTCGCCTCCCAGCAGGACGAGCCACGCGTCGACCCACAGGGCCTTGGCCCGCCTGGCGCTCGGCTCGGGCGCCATCGCCAGCGCCCGGTCCAGCCAGTGGCGGCCCTCGCTCGGGGACGTCCACGAGAGCCGGTGGCTCCACATCGCGGCGGCGATCTCCAGGGCGGCCCACGCCTCGCCCGGTTCGGCCAGGCTGAACTCCAGGGCGGCCCGCACGTTGGCCTGCTCCTGATGCAGCCGGACGAGCCAGTCCATCTGGTGCGGGCCGAACCACTCGGCCTCGGCCCTGGCGGCCAGGTCGCGGCACCAGTCGCGATGCCGCAGCCGGAGCGCCGTCCGCCGGCCGGATTCGACGAGCTTCTCCTCCCCGTACTGGCGCAGCGTCTCCAGCATCTCGTAGCGTACGTCGACGTTCTGCTCCTTCCGCAGCAGGATCGACTTGTCGACCAGGCCCGAGAGCCCGTCGAAGACGTCCAGCGGGTCGATGCCGTCACCCGAGCACACCTGCTCCGCCGCTTCCAGGGCGCAGCCGCCGGAGAAGACCGACAGCCGCTGCCACAGCGTCCGCTCCTCGGGCGAGCACAGGTCATAGCTCCAGTCGACCAGCGCCCGCAGCGTCCGCTGGCGCGGCATCGCGGCCGTGCTTCCCTTGGTCAACAGCCGGAACCGGTCGTTCAGCCGGTCGAGGATCTGCTCCACCGACAGGGCCCGCATGCGCACCGCCGCGAGCTCGATGGCCAGCGGAATGCCGTCGAGCCGCCGGCACAGCCGCGCCACCGCCAGGCTGTTGCCGGCGTCGACCGTGAAACCGGGCACGACGGCCGCCACCCGGTCCGCGAACAGGCACACCGCCTCGTTGTGCGCTTCGGCGCCCGCGAGCGCGCTCTCGTCCTCCTCCGGCACCGTCAGCGGCGGCACGTCGAGGAGGTGCTCGCCCGGCACGCGCAGGGGCTGCCGGCTGGTCGCCAGGATGCGCAGCTCGGGCGCCGCGCCGAGGAGCTTGCCGGCCAGTACGGCGCACTCGGACAGCAGGTGCTCGCAGTTGTCGAGCACCAGGAGCGCCTGCTCGTCCCGCAGATGATCGCAGAGGGCCGCAAGGTCCGGCCGGTGGCAGCCGATCGTCTCCGCGACCGTCTCCAGGAGCAGCTCTCCGGCCGCCAGCGGGGCCAGGTCGACCAGCCACACGCCGTCGGGGAAGGACCTCGTCAGCTCCGTGGCGACCCGCAGCGCCAGCCGGGTCTTGCCCACGCCGCCGACCCCGGTCAGCGTCACCATCCGGCCAGCGGCAAGCAGGCGCTTGGCCTCGGTCAACTCTTGCCGGCGCCCCACGAAACTCGTCAACTCGACTGGCAGGTTCCCCGCGTGCCGTCGTGTCATGGCCCCCATGGCAATTTCAGGCTAACCCATCCGCTTCCGCCGAGCCTGACGGCCTTCCCGACCAGGCCATACGTAGGTCAACGGACTACCTACGTAGGTAGACATGGGTACCCATACGGGCGTTTATCCCGTCGCCCGGTCGGCACCCCCATACGCATGCTGGAGTACGTCAGCAAGGAAACCGCGAGGACTCGAGGGAGCGAAACGATGTGCCGGCACCAGCCTCAGTGCCCACCCGCGTACGCCTCCGACCGCGACGCCGCCAACCTGGTGGCCTTCCACCCGAAACAGGGGTGGGGGCTGCTCTGCAACGGCGTGGTCGTCTTCGAGGACACCGGCGAGCTCCTGCCTGACGGACGCACCATCGCCGCCCACCGCGATCACTACGGACGAGCAGCATGAACCCTTACTCCGCAACCGCAGTCCTGGACCACAACGTCGCCCACCGGAGCGACCGGCGGGACAAGGCATTCTCCGGCTACGAGTTCTGGGACCGTCTCAAGGCCGGCTTCCAGCGCTTCAACGCGCCCTGGGAGGAGCCCGACGAGCAGGTGTCCTCCTGGGTCTTCGCCGGCAAGGCGTCCTCGGTGCCCAGGGCCCGGCGTATCACCCGCTCCCGGCTGGCCGCCTGGGGGCTCGGCGACCGGATCGAGGCCGCTGAGCTGCTGATCAGTGAGCTGGTCACCAACGCGCTGAGCCACGCGCACGGGCCGTACCGGCTGACCCTGTCCGCCACCGACGGCCTGCTGCGCTGCGAGGTCTCGGACGCCGACCCCACGCCCCCGCATCTCGGCGAGGCCGACCTGGACGACGAGCACGGCCGCGGCCTGGCCGTGCTGGACCTGCTGGCCTGCTGCTGGGGCAGCGAGCCCACGTCCGAGGGAAAGACCGTCTGGTTCGAGCTCCCCGCGCACAGCTGACCCCCCGTACCCGACAGGAATTGTTCGACAATGCGCCGGATACAGATCCGTAAACCTCGCAAAACTACAACCAAGAGCACCGACCAGGACCTGCGGACCCCGTCAGGACGCCGCCTGCCCTACTGAGGCCTGCCCTGTCGAGCCCTGCGCGACCACGCGTTCCGGGCCCAGCTTCGCCCCCTCCCGGAACGCCGCCGCGAACGCCCGATCCCCCAGCGCGCGGCGGGCCTGCGCCACGCAGCGCTCGTGCCACACCGCGTGGTACGACAGCCGGGTCGGCGAGGCGTCCACCGACTGCCACAGCGCGTGCGCCGCGCCCAGCAGCGTGGCCGCCCGCTCATGCTCCCCACGGTCACCGGCCGTCCACGCCAGCACCTCCAGGCACTGGGTGAGGCACCACTTGTCGTTGACCTCGCCGGTGAACGCGGCGGCCTCCCCGGCCAGCTCCTCAGCCCTGCGGCGGTCGCCCAGGTTCCACAGCGCGATGCCGAGCACCAGCTGGGCGTACCCACGCATCACGAACGCGTGACGAGCCTCGGACAGCGCCAGGAACTCCTCGCCGTACGCCGCGGCCCGGTCCGGGTGATCGATCGAACCGTACGCGGCCGCGTAGTACAGGTTGAACATGACGCCGTTGATGTCGCCGGCGGCCCGGTGAAGGGCGAGCGACTCCTCCAGGAGCGCCAGGCCGCGCTCGGAGTCGCCGCTGGAGAACGCTGCCACACCCGACGTCCGGATGGCGAACGGCAGGACGGCCCGGTCGTCCGTCTGCCGGACGATGGCGTGACACTCCTCCAACCGCGGTGTCGCCTCCTCCAGGTCGCCCTGGCGGAGGGCGAGCATCGAGTACACCCACAGCGCCGTCGCGCGCCCGGCGGTCGCCTCCCGCACCTGCTCCAGGCCGCGCTCCAGCCAGTACCGGCCCTCGGTCGGCGAACCGAACAGCAGCCAGAAGGACCACATCGCCGACGCGGTCTCCAGGCCGGCGGGAGCCAGGCGCCTGTCCCCCAGGCACAGCTCCAGCGCGACACGCACGTTGGGCAGCTCGCGCCGCAGGAGCTGGTAGCGCTCCAACTGGTCGGGGACGGTCTCGTCGATCCGGTTCCGGTCCACCAGCCGCCGGTAGTGGTCGATGTAGCGCTGGCGCAGCTTCCGCTCCTCACGGGCGGCCAGCTGCGCGCAACCGTACGCGCGGATGCTCTCCAGCATGCGGTACCTGAGCCCGTCCTCGCGCCGCTCACCGATCAGGACGGACTTGTCCACCAGCCCGGTCACCAGGTCGATCACCTCGATCTGGTCGATCCCCTCGCCGGAGCACACCGCCTCGCAGGTGTCCAGGTCGGCCCCGCCGGGGAACATCGACAGCCGCGCCCACAGCCGCTGCTCCGCCGGTGAACACAGGCGGAAGCTCCACTCCACGGTCTCGCGCAGCGTCTGATGGCGGTGGGTCTGATGGCGGTGGGTCTGACGGCGGGGGGCCTGATGGCGGGGGTTCGCGGCAGGGTGTCCGGCCTCCAGCACCTCGAAGCGCTCGTCCAACTCGCGCATCAGCTGTTCCAGCGGCACCGTGCGCAGCCGCGCCGCGGCCAGCTCGATCGCCAGCGGGAGCCCGTCCAGGCGCTGGGCCAGCCGCGCCACACACGCCGCGTTGCCCCGGTCCAGGCAGAAGCCGGGCCACACGCACGCCGCCCGCTCCACGAACAGGCGCACGGAGTCGTGCCGGGCGATGTCACGGAGGGGGAGGCCGGGCTCGGGCACCGGCAGCGACGGGACCGCCAGCACCTGCTCGCCGTACACCCCCAGCGTCTGCCTGCTGGTTACCAGGATCCGCAGCCGGGGGGAGCCCCGCAGCAGCCGGTCCACGAAGCGGGCGCACTCTTCCAGCAGGTGCTCGCAGTTGTCCAGGACGAGCAGCATCCGCTTGTCCCACAGGTAGTCCACGAGCAGCGCCATCGGGTCGGAGAGCGCGCCGCGCAGGCCCAGCGCCGCGACGACGGTCGGCTCCAGCAGGCCCTCGGCCTCCAGGGCGGCCAGCTCGACGATCTCCACGCCGTCCGTGAACGTGCCGCGGAGGGCCTCGGCGAGCCTGAGCGCCAGCCGGCTCTTGCCGACGCCGCCCGTGCCGGTCAGGGTCAGCAACCGCGACCGGGACAGCACCTTCCTGGCCGCGGCCACCTCGTGCCTGCGCCCGACGAAGCTGGACACGTCCGTCAGCGAGCCGGTCCTCGGCATCTCCGCCGTTCGGGTCACAGAAGGCCCCCGCGCCGTCCGGGACGGTGAGCTACGGGACCGGCCGCCGTCGGCAGCCCGCTCGTGTTCGACGCCACCATAGTCATGAGAGCTCCACCAGCTCAGGCCCGGGCGGCACCACACCACCGAGACAGAGCCGACAAAACCCAGATTAAGCCCGGACCGATTTCACCGCACGGGTGCCACCGCGAACGGACCGCCCCCTAAGCTGCTCCCCGGACGAGGAGGCGAGCGCGTGAAAGGCAGGATGCGAACGCTCCGGATCGGTGACCGGGCGTTCCTCTGGACGGCACAGATCCGCCACACCAAGCACGGCGCCGACTGCCGGCGGTACGTCCGCCTCCGGGTCTGGGGCGGGGGGAAGAACAGCGGCCGGCTACAGGCCGACCTGCTGTCGACCTACGAGGGCGGGCCCTGGGGCTACTGCGCGACCGACACGGCGTTCCCGACCCCGCGGGACGTCCGCGCGATCGTCGACCACGCCCTCGCCGCCGGCTGGAACCCGCTCGCCCGAAACGGCGCCTTCCAACTGCCCGCCGACTCCGTCGAACTGCCCGACTTCCAGGTCACGCACCAGGACGACTGACCACGGCTACCGCGCGACCAGCACGGAGACGAGTACGAGGGCGGTGAACAGCGCGACGAGGGCGCCCAGGCCGACCAGGAACCCCCTGTTGCCGGGGCCGCTGACATCGACCACGACGGTTCCGGCCACCACGTCGTGCAGGCATCGGCGTTTCGAGTCGCCGAAGATCCACAGCATGTCGATCAGGGTGAGCACCACCCCGAGAAACGGCACCACCCCCAGGGTGGGGTGGACGAGCGCACGAACACCCGCAAGGCGTAGGCCCGGCGGCTCTCCAGTCGCGCTGGACACCACCTTCAGGCCGCACAGTCGCTTGCCGAGCGTCTGACCCCACAGCGCGTGCTGTAACCAGAAGTAGACGGAGAAAAGGACGTCCACCGCGATTGTGAGCGGCCACTGCGAATCGCCGGCGTAGGGGTTCAGTAAACCCATCAGGCCTGACAGGTCGGATTCCTCGGAACCACCGACCATCGACACCGGTAAGAGCGCCACATAAAAGATGAGACCGTCGATGAGGTAAGCCGAAAGACGATGACGTCTCGCGGCGAGGGCCGGGGTGGTCGTCAGAGCTTGGGGGGTGATCGTCATGCGGGCCAGTGTGCCGGACGGCACCGACACCCGAAACCAGAGCGCCGGCGGAGCACGCGCGACCTTGGCCAATTGATTTCCGCAGGAGAAATCGGCAGAATTCCCCCGTGACCCGTATTGAAAGATTACTCACTTGAGTTTGCACACAGCCGTCAAGGTGATGGCGTACATCGCTCTCGCCGTGTCCTGCGGCGGCGTGGGGCTCGCCGGGTACATTCTGACGACCCGACGCATGCCTCGATTCCTAGGCAGACGTAACGCGCAGGTCGGGGCGGTGCGGCTCGCATGGGCGCTGATACTCATGGCGATATTCGTGGCCTCGATCACCATGCCGACCGCCCTGGAGTGGTCGCCGTTGCCAGGGCTCGTCGCCCTTGCTGTGGGGCTCTCCGCCTTCGGCGGGTACCTGGCGCTGATACTGGGCTCCAAGGCCTGGCGATGAGCTCGACGAGGTCTTCCGGCTCCTAGGGCCCCCTTTGGCGCAGCCCCCTTTCCTTCTCGCAGGCTTCCTGAAGCGCTTTGATGAGTTCGCCGTCCAGGACCATTCCGGCGGCGTGGTGCGCGCGCCATGGCGATGGCCTACCAGGACCGGAAACCACAGCGCAGCGAATCCCCCACTCTGTACAAGCCCTCGTTCGAGCTTTCGGCATCTCGGTCGGCGGGACGTCATCCCCTGCTTTTGGGAGGCGCGGCTCCCAGCGGATGATGTCCCGCCGGGCTCACCAGGTCTTGCCGGCCTGCTCCCGGATCGTACGGTTGATACGGTTGAAGAAGTTGGTCAGCGCGATCTCCAGGTTGATCGCGGACAGTTGCTTCTCGTCGAAGTGGGCCGCGGCGGCGTCCCAGATCTCATCGGTCACACCTGGCGCGCCATCCTGGATCCGGGTGGCGGCCTCGGTCAGCGCGAGCGCTGCCCGCTCCGCCTCGGTGAAGAAGGGCGTCTCGCGCCAGGCGACCACGTTGTGCAGCCGCTCGTCGGTCTCCCCGTGCTTCTTGGCCGCCGCGACCCCGGCAAAGACGCACGGGCTGCAGCCGTTGATCTGGCTGGCCCGCAGGTGGACCAGTCCGAGCACGAGCGGGTCGACGCCGCTGGCGTGGATCGCCTTGTAGAGGTGCTGGATCGCTGTCATCACGTCGGGATTCGCCGGGCTCTTCAGGCGTGCTTCCATCGGTCGTACTCCTTCATCGGTTACCTGGGCCCCTCTGGGCCCGTCATTACCCATGACGGTGCAGATCCGAGGAAGGTAACAACATGTCCAACACCAGCCCGGCGGACCCGGTGGGCGAGGCGTTCCAGGCCCAGCGCGACCGGCTGCGCGCGGTCGCCTACCGCATGCTCGGATCGCACGCCGACGCCGAGGACGTGGTCCAGGAGGCCTGGCTGCGGCTCTCCCGGCAGGACACGGCGACCATCCACAACCTCGCCGGCTGGCTGACCACGGTGGTCGGCCGGATCAGCCTCGACGTCCTGCGATCGCGCCAGGCCCACCCTGAGGCGTCCTACGACGACCGGCTGCCCGAACTCGTCGTGACGGCCGACGACAGCCCTGCGCCGGAGGACGACGTAGCGCTCGCCGACTCGGTCGGGCTCGCGCTCCTGGTCGTCCTGGAGTCGCTCGGACCGAGCGAGCGGCTGGCGTTCGTGCTGCACGACCTGTTCGCGGTGCCGTTCGACGAGATCGGCCAGATCCTCGGCAAGTCCGCCGACGCCGCCAAGATGCTCGCCAGCCGCGCCCGCAGGAAGGTACAGGCGACCGAGCGGCCGACGGCCACCGGACGGGAACAGCGAGAGGTGGTCCAGGCCTTCCTGGCGGCGGCTCGCCGCGGCGACTTCGAGGAGTTGCTGCGCGTGCTCGACCCTGAGGTGAGGCTGACCGTCGACACCCCCACTGGTGTGGTCGTCATCCTCGGCGCCACCAAGGTCGCCGAAGGCGCATCCGCTCGAGTCGCCGTCGGCGCAGCAGCGAGAGGGCGATCGGTGCTCGTCAACGGCCTTCCCGGGTTCGTCTCCTGGCGCGAGGATGGAACTCCGCTCTCGGTCATGGCGTTCACCGTTGTCGACGGCCGGATCGTCGCCATCGCGACCGTAATTGCCCCGGCCAGGCTCGCGTCGATGAATCTGCCGGATCCGGGGTGAGTCACTGCCGAGCATGAGATTGCGGCAATGCAAGCTACTCGGCCTTCAACTATGCGAAGCCATCTTTTGACGTGCTCCTCCACATGAATGTGGAGGATTCCTGTGCTGCTTACGCAGCAGCTCGCAGCGCGGGCGCGGGCGAGACTGTGGGACAGGATGCT